>JAERTK010000109.1 GCA_016844935.1 Desulfobacteraceae bacterium
AAAAAATATTTACAAAACCTGGCTTTCTTGCCTATTTTTGAAACTAGTTCACCATAGGCCATTGAGAATCAACATCGCTCTCGTTCTACAATCTTGCTATGTCTAAGGAGTCTCTTTATATGACCTGAAAGGGCAGTGAAAATGTCAACTTACTCAACCAGCAGAGAGAAACCATAGGCATTCCTCCTTGAGAATCGGCAGGTAGAATAGCCCTCCAATTTAGCTTTCTATCCCATCGTCTCCAATCCACAAGCCAGTCCAAATCGGTCCTATCAGACAGCAGGAACCGCCCATGCCTTGTATCCTTCCCCCCCCTTGGGGGGGATAAAAGGGGGGGCATGTGCTATTGATCCGGTGATTATTTTTCCACAAACAATAACGGAGAATAGCCATGCCCCACCAAATGCTGACAATTCTATGGAATCTGAACGAAATTGCCAAGAAAAATCAAACCGGCCCCATTGCCTGTCACTGGTGCAACAACCAGAACAATATCATAAAATACGGGACGTACCAGCGCTGCGAACTGTGCGGTGACAGGCAGGTCCGTATTCAGCGATTTCTTTGCAAACACGACCGATGCCGCCGGACGTTTTCCATTCTGCCCCATCCGTTTTTGCGTATTGCCCGTTTTTCCTTGTGCATGATCGCTGCATTTTTGCAGCTGATGGCTCGGAAGATTTCCATCGCCAAAATCTGTCGACGGCTGGGTATTTCCCGTACCATGGCATATTGGGCCATCGAAAATGGCCGCGATATTTTGGACTGGATCGATCGAGAGGCCAAAACAGAGCCGACCTGGGCACCTTTTCCGTGCATCGACCCGCCAGGGCACTGGTCCGAATTTATCCGCATGTTTGCCATGAAATTTTATCCGCAACGATATGCCCGAACATGACCAACAGAATATGAAAATTGTGAATAAACAGTAGATTGCATACACGGGAATCAAACTTTTAGCCAAAGGAGGTTCCCTGATGCAAGACGACAGGCAAATGGACCTGGCATTGTGGCGCTACGGGATTATCAGCCCGCTTTTGCACCGCGATGCCAACGATCTTCAACTTTGCGAAATGTTGACCGCATTGTCGCAAAGCCATTACATCCATCCCTACGACGGTCGACATGTCTTAATATCCGCGGAAGCCATTCGAAAATGGCTGTATCGGTTCAACCACGGCGGGCTCGGTGCCCTTTGCGACAAGCAGCGTTCGGACAAAGGCGCTCACGATGTGCCGGCGGCCATCGTCAATGAAATGGTTGAACTCAGACACGCCCATCCCCGCTGGACATTGGCACTGGTGCTTCAGGAACTGGTTGCCCTCAAACTATGGGACGAAACCCGCCCGAGCCGTTCCACGTTGTATCGATACGCCCGGGACAACAACCTGATGCGCGACCCCCACCTTAACACATTCGAGACGGTTCGACCGTTCGAATTCACCAAATTCGGTCAGATGTGGATCGCAGACTTCATGCATGGTCCCAAACTTTACGAGGGCAAGAAAAAGCGGAAAAGCTACCTGCATCTTATCATCGACGATTGTACCCGTTATGTGGTCGGCGCAAGGTTTTGTTCCACAGAATCGGTACAAAGCCTGATCCTCGAACTGATGACCGCTGTACGACGTCATGGAATCGCCCATCGGCTGTATACGGACAACGGGTCGGCATACATAAGCCGTTATCTGAAGATCGTATGCGCCAACTTGTCCATGCAGCAACCCCACACGCCCCCCGGGCGTCCGCAAGGACGTTCCAAGGTAGAGAGATTTTTCCGAAACGTTCGCCAGCAGTTTCTGGCCAAGCAACGGTATAAAACCTTCGATGAAATCAATGCGGCTTTCATCGCGTATCTAAACGACTATCACCACCGGATCCACAGCACCCTTGAATGCTCGCCCATGCAAAAACGCATGGGAGTCGAAAGCGTTTGTCAGCAAGTGCCGGAAGTTGTCGATATCGAGTCGTTGTTCCGGCTCAAACGTCGTTGTCGCGTTTACAACGACGGTCCGATTCGTCTGAAAAAACAGGCTTTCGAAGTGCCCGGATGTCTGCCCGGCGAACGGGTCGCCATCCATTACATGCCCTGGGACCTTTCCCGCATTTACTACGACGACAATCTAAAACTGGCCAAGCCGGTAGACCTTGCCGCAAACGCATTTCGTTACGACAACGCCAATTTCGCCCACAACAAGGAGAAAAACGATGACAACCAGTAATCACCGGAGCTTGGCCGAACACTTCGGCTGGAAGTTTCATCCGTTTGCCGATACATGGTCAATGGAACAACCGTTTTGCAGCCAAAGGGATCGACGCATTGCCGATCAAGGCATGCAGCTTTTGCAGCACGGAAAAAGCTTTGCCCTTACCGGTCCATCCGGTTCCGGAAAATCCACCTTGGTTCAGCACCTTTTGGCAAACCTGGATACCAATTATTACCACGGCCTTCATATCCATTACGGCGGATTGCAAAGAACGGCTCTGCTCAAAACGGTTGGCGAACAGCTCGGCGTAGAAACCAATACCAGAACCGTGCCCCTTTTGATAAAATTGCAAAAACACATTTCCACTATGGTGACTGGAAAACACCCGGTCCATCCGGTGATCCTGGTCGACGATGCCCAGCTGCTCGAAAGGGAATCGTTTATGGATCTTTGTTCGCTGATTGTCTGTCCCCCTAAAAAAACGACGGCAGCTTCCCTGATCGTCGTTGGCGACGATATGCTCGCCAAACAGATGGCATTGGCGCTGATGACACCCATACGCACCCGGCTGACGGTGAACTTTCGCATCGAACCCTTGAGTGAAAAAGAAACCGAGCAGTTCATCTCCTTCAGACTCGGTTGCGCCGAGGCGCCAGAGGACCTATTCGAACCCGATGCACTGGCCCTCGTCACGGCTCATTGCCACGGCAATCGACGGGAGATCATGAATCTTGGAACCCTACTGCTCAGCGAGGCATTTTATCGAAACGAGAAAGTTGTCAGCGCCGAGCTTTTTACCGACTGCGACCTGATTGCGTAGCCCAAATCCATGGGCATCGCGATATCAGAAAGGAATACATACCATGATCGATCCGGAACAAGAGTTCGAATACGAACAAAAGTGTGAGCAAATCGCCATGGAAATCGAAACGCTTATCCTCAATGGAATCATCGCTGCATTGGGAAGATTGAAACAATATCTTCAAGAAGACGACACACAAACACAAAAACCATCCGTAGACATAGAACCGTTTTAAACCCGGATGAAACGGAGGCGATCGCGAGGGGACTCCGGCGCCAAGGGATAATCCGGTGCGGTAGACTGCTGTCTACTGAGCGCGGACTCGCTAATCGATGGATATGCGTTCACAACAAATGATGTAATGACACGATAAGGATGCGCTACGCGCAACCCGATTTGATTGGGTTTTTAAGGCATGGGCAGGAGGCTTGGATAAAGCCCAAAAAAGTGAGGGGAACAGCAAGTATGGTTCGCTGCTCCCCTCAAGGCATTATTCAATGCCTCCTGTACCCGGCTATCCCTTGACAGGTTGCTCCCCAGCAGAGCCTATCTTTGTTTCACCGGGCAGATGGTAAACTACCGGTTCAGGCAAACCGGTCGTTTTTTTTCTTTCGACTGCGACGCGGTTTGTTTCCTTGCGGCGAGAACAGTTCAAAGAACAAAGACTCGTCGATACGAGGCAGTTTTTTCTGGGCCGCGGCGGCCAGCAATTCGGCTGCCATTTGGTTGAGTACGCGAAGATTGTTCGCCGCGTGACCGGACAGCGTGCGAACCAACTCGTCGGACATCAGCTGACTGTTTCCAGCCTGTTCGAGAGCAAAGTACAGATAATCCTGGAGATGTTCGGGAGAAAGCGGTTCGAGCGCCAACCGCAGCCCGATACGGCTTCCCAGAGGCAACAAGTCTTCGTTTCGGAACCTGTCGGGTAGGCGGTTGTCGCCGCATAAAACGGTAAACAAGAGGCTTTGCGAGTCGAATTTGTGGCTTTGCAAGATACGCAACTCGGTCAGGCATTCGGTAGAGACCTGTTGGGCCTCGTCGATGAGCAGAACCGGTTTGAGCAGCGTCGACTGGCAATGGCTTTTCCAACGGTTGCGTAAAGCCTTAAATCCGCCGTAGCGGTTGGAGGGCGCCATATTGACATGGAACAACTCGCCCAACTCCCGGTAAAAATCGCCCAGTTTGCTTTGGGGACGTTGCATGACACCGACGGTCAGATCGGGTATCTGTTCGAGCCGGTGGGCGACTTGTTGCAGGGTTTTGCTTTTTCCCAAGCCCGGATCTCCGGTAATCAGTGCAAATCCACCATGTTCTGCCATAGATTGAACCCGCAAGACAAACGGCTCGCTACCGGGTATGGTATACAACGCTTCGAAAGGCAAATCGGGCACAAAGGGATTGTACTTGAGCCCGTACAGGCTCTGGATATCGGTGCTATTCATGATCGATTTCCCCCATGGGCAGATAGGCCGGGGGCAACCCCGTAGCGGCATAGTCGGCGATCCATTTTTTCAA
>JAERTK010000110.1 GCA_016844935.1 Desulfobacteraceae bacterium
CGGTAAACGTTCCGGCATGAACCGGCATCAAACAACCCATGAAAGGAGATCAATCCATGAAAACCATTAAAAAAATCGCCATCGCAAGTGTCATGTTCATCTTGTGTTCCACCCCCGCATTTGCTTCGGAGGATGAAAGAAGGGGGCGCGGAGGCAGACGCCAGGGGCCGCCACCGGAAGCCTACACGGCGTGCGAAGGAAAATCAGCGGGGGATAAGGCGGAGTTTGTCAGCCCCCGTGGCAATACGGTAACGGGGGTCTGTGAAGCGGAAGGCGACGCAATGGTCCTGCGCCCCGATAACCCGCCTCCCGACAGGGGAAAGGAGAAGGAATAATGGTAATGGAAAAAACGAAATCCAAATCAAAGGCGTATTTTTTGGCTGCAAATGCAATGGCCGCAATGTTTTCCATAGTGCTACTTGTGGGGCTTTTTTACAGCAATGCGGGGGCGGCCTCAGCGGTTCCGGATATCAAGCTGAACGGCATGGATAACTTGACCGCCCTTGCAAGCACCAGCACGCTTACGGCGACCATTCAAATGGATTCGGGTGACCAGGCCGGAGAGACGGCCGACTGGTGGATTGTCGCTGAAACGCCCATGGGATGGTACTATTACGAGTATCCCGACATGTGGCATGCCGTGGGTAGCAGCATGGCAGGCCTCCAACCAGCCTATCAGGGACCCCTTTCCCATATAACGGAACCCATGGAGGTGTTACGCGTAACAGGCCTTCCAGCCGGGCAGTATGCATTTTACTTCGGCGTTGATACACTGGTAAACGGCCTGTTGGACGGGGAACAGCTCGCTTACGATGGGATCGCCTTTGAGATCGTGGATGCCAAACCCGTTCTTTCCCACATTTTTCCGGCAACGACCTATGCGGGGGCTTCCGATGAGACGCTGACCCTGTTGGGAGGCAATTTCGCGGAAGGGGCCACCGTTAATTTTAATGGTGTCAGCCGTGAAGCCACGGTTGTCAGTTCGACCCATCTCACGGCCGAAATTACGGCGGAAGAACTGGCCCATGCCGGCACTTATTCCGTGAGCGTCACCGACGGGGGTGAAACGTCGGACAGTCTGGATTTTACACTGCTCACCGTGACATTCGGTGAAACCGGCATCGATGTACCGGACTGGACCGCCGCCACCCATGAAAAACTGGACGCGGAGGAAATCATTACCAACCTGGATACGGTTTTTGATACAGACCAGGTACAACGCATGGATATCACCATCGATTCCGATAACTGGCGCGTAATGCAAAACAACCTGGCCAATCTCAAAGCGCAAGTCGGGGAATCAAACGATTTTTCATTGATGGACGATCCCATCGATGTCCCGTGTGATCTGGCGTACAACGGCATGCAATGGTATCGGGTCGGTATCCGCTTCAAGGGGAATTCCAGCCTTTATGGCGCAAATAACAACAAACTCCCCTTCAAACTCAATTTCGATAAATTCGAGGATATCTATCCCGTGATCAAGAACCAGCGGTTCTATGGTTTTAAAAAGCTCAGCCTCAAAAACAACATCAAAGACGCGTCGCTTCTCCACGAACTGACGGCCTGTGAACTGTTCCGTGATTTCGGCCTGAAAAGCTCCCATGCCGCTTTCTACAAACTCTATGTGGACACCGGCAGCGGACCCGTATATTTCGGGCTCTATACCCTGGTGGAGGAGGTGGACGACACGGTCATCAAAACCCAGTACAACGATAACGACGGCAATCTCTACAAACCGGAAGAAGACGCGGCCACGTTTGCGACCGGCACTTTCGACACCTATGAATACGCCAAGAAGACCAATGAGAGTGATTTGGACTACAGCGATGTGCAGACGCTTTATGATGTTTTGAACTCCGATCTTCGCGTGACGGATCCAAGCAACTGGAAAACCAACCTGGAGAGCATTCTGGACGTTCCCGTTTTCCTCAAATGGTTTGCGGCCAATAACATGCTCCAGAATTGGGACACCTACGGCGTCATGCCCCACAACTATTATTTGTATCGAAATCCCGACACCCAGCTTTTCGAATGGATCCCGTGGGACAACAACGAAGCCCTGGTTTCCGACCGGCGCTGCCTGAGGCCGGACGCGTCGGAAGTGACAAGCCAGTGGCCCCTGATCCGCTACCTGCTGGATGATTCCGATTACGCGGAAGAATACCGGCAAAATGTTCAGGAATTCGCCTCCAGCCTGTTCAACTACACGCGAATGGCGCCTATTTATGATGCCCGCGCGGCCTTGATAGAGGATGCGGTCCTGAGTGAAAACCGGGATTATACTTTCACGTCACCCAGGGACTTTTTCGAGGCAATTTCCGAACTGAAAAGCCATGTGGCGGAACGTGAGGCGGCGGCACTGGCCTATTAGACAGAGGAATGAATCATGCCTGACATACTGACACTGCAAGCCACTTCAGCGCATCCGACGCTGACCACGGCATCCTATACGGTCATGGTCTCTTTTCTGCTGTCCGTTCTGGTGGCCATGACCTATGAAAAGACATTTCGCGGACTCTCCTATTCCAGAAGTTTTGTTCAGGCCCTGGTGCTGGCTGCCATTGTGGCGGCAACCGTCATGCAGGCCATTGGCGACAGTCTGGCCACCGGCCTCGGCATGATGGGCGCTTTGGCCATCATTCGGTTTCGGACCGGCCTGAAAGATCCCAGGGACATTATTTTCATGTTTGCGTCCCTGGCTTCCGGTATTTCCTGCGGTGTGGGGGCCTATCATGTGGCTGTTGTCGGAACCTCGGGATTCTCGGTTGCGGCCTTTATTCTATACCTTTCACCGTTCGGTCAAACCAGTGCCTTTGACGGCATGCTGCGGTTCAACATGGAAAATGACGCAAAAGACAAGGGACTTCTGGTGGATATTCTGAAAAAGAACTGCCAGAAATTCGCCCTGATCACCCTTCGGGATGCGGCCCAGGGGAAACGTCTGGACTATGCATACCATATTAAGATGAAACGCGGGCGGGACAAGGGCGAACTGGTGGATGCGCTCAATACCATTACGCATATCGGAGGCGTGAGCCTTCTGCTTCAGGAAACAACCGTAGAACTCTAGGCCTGGGAGATCGATCATGCGAAAAAACAAACTGCTTTGGCTGGTATCGATTCTGGTATTTTTGATCATCGCCAGAATCAACATGGACGGCCGTCACGAAAACACGGCATTTCAGGGAATTGCCGAAAGCCGCGAGGTGATGATCAATTTGGAGAAAGCCGTTGAAATCGGAAATATCCACGTCACACCGGGTCAGGCAATCCAAGAAGGACGGTTACTGGTGGAGTTGGAAGGCCGGGAGCTGACGCTTCAGATCAACGATATCTCCCACCGCCTGGCGGAACTCAAGTTGCGGGGGGGGATGGACCGTGACGTTATTCGGTCTCAAATCGCGGCGCTCCAGGCGGAGCAAAAGGTCATCATGGCCCGGGCGGATCATGACATCAACCGGCTTCAGTCCAATTTGGCCCTCAACAAGGAACTGACCCGAAGGCTCACAAGCCTTTTGCCGGAAGAGCAGCATCATAAAAAACACAACCCCATTGAAACGGAAATCATGAATCTGAAAGAGGAACGGCAACTGAAACTTTCACAGATTAAACTGCAAATCAATGCCCTGAAAAAGCAGCTTTCTTCACCGGAAAAGCCGATCGATGTCCAAAAACAAAGCCTGGAAAAGGAACTGGCCCTGTTGCTTAAGGAAAAAAAGAAGCTTCTGGTGTACGCCCAGATGGATGCGGTGGTTGGAAATGTTTTGTGCAAGGCGGGTGAAAAGATATCGCCCTTTGTTCCCATCCTCACCCTGTATCGGCCATCCCCGTCTTTTATAAAAGCCTATATCCACGAAACCGTGCATCACCGGGCCAAAGTGGGAGAGGCCGTTACGGTGGTATCCCGAAGCGATCCGTTGAAAGGGGTCACCGGGAAAATCGAGGGAACCGGTTCCCGGATTGTGGAATACCCTTTAAGACTCAGAAAGCGGCCCGACAATGTCTTGTTGGGCCGGGAGGTGGAAATCCGCCTTCCGGAGGGAAATCCCTTCCTGCTGGGAGAAAAGGTGATGATCTATCCTCTGAAAAAGAAGGGAAACACTTATCTGGCCTGGATAAAAAAGAAAGTCGGTCCGTGGCTGGGGTTGAACCTTTATGCGGCGGAGCCGGAAGATTCGAATCAAAAGCCGAAAATACCCATTGATATTGGACGGTCCGCTTCCCTGGGCCATATTCCGGAAATCGAGGCATCCGGCCTGATTTACCTGCCGGACCTGAACCGCTTTCTGCTGATCAGCGATGAGACAAAAGAGATGGCGCCCGTGCTCTACCTCATGGATCCCGACGGCGTTATTCGAAGCAAAACCCGAATCCGGGGGTTGGATACCATTGACGACATGGAGGCCATATGCGCGGATACCTTCGGCAATATCTTCCTTGCCTGTTCACAGAGTCAAAAAAAAGACGGTACGCGCCCGAACAACCGAAAGATCCTGGCGAAAATCAACCGAAACGGAACCGATTTTGAGGTTCTGAAACGATTCTATCTCGCCCATCTACTCAAGGGCGCGGCCGGGAAAAATCGCGCCGCAAAATGGGCCCGCTTTATGGACAATGGGGACATTGAAATTGAAGGGATGTTTTACCACCGGCGGGACCTGTATCTGGGATTCAAAAAACCGCTTAAAGACGGACGGGCCGTCATATTGAAAATCGAAGAGATTGAAACGGCCCTGGATGAGAACCGGATTCGCCCGGATCAAGTGGAGATCTGGCGGGAACTGGACTTGAGGAGTGATGATTCCGATACAGGGGTCGGAATCTCGGATTTGCTTTTTCATGATAACCGTCTGTATGTGCTCTTCAAAGCGGAAGGAAAGGGCGACCGGACAGGGATGCTGCGGATATTTGACGGGGATGGCATTCTGATGAAGGAATACGGTTTCGGAAATCTCAATCCGGAAGGGATTGCTTTTTGTAAAGACCCCACGGATGCAACCCAAAGGAATCTTGTGATCACTTTTGACGGCGGCGGCAAAAAACCTTCAAAAATGCTCCGGATGGGAGCCCCGAAATGAGAGTTAGTTGCTTAATGCTGTTCTGGGGTCTCTGCTTCATGCTGTTTACACCGGTTTGTCAGAGTGAGTCGCCCATTCGAATCAGCGATTATCTGTCCGGCGCTTCAACGGAGGACGTCCTGTCGGAAGAGAAAAAGATTCTATCCTTTTTGGAGCAAAATCAGGATACGCCTTTCCTGGACGAGCTGGAATTCCGGCTGAACGTGGATGAGTTCGATTATGACCGGCAGGAGGTTGCCATCCGTTACAAAATCCGAAGCTTTGGTGAAATGGAAGATCTCAAAAAGCTGGCCCTTGCCGGCATGGCATCCCGGGAAGCGCAATACGGACTGCTGCTGAACCGGGCGTTAAAAAGGCGATATGATATGGTTCTTGAATACCTTTACTGCCGTGAAATGATCATCGTCCATGAAGAACTCATCAAGGTGTGTAAAGACCGGCTTCATGTGCTGAAAAGGCGTTCAGAGGTTCCGGGCGCGGACCCGGTGAAGCTGGGTTATGCGCTGGTGGATGCGGAAAATGATCTGATGGATGTGGAGATGGAAACCGAAAAGCTGAAAGACCACGCAAGGCTCATTTCCCATGAGATCCTAAGAAATATGGGGACAAAGGGCCCCATTGCCTTTGACAGTGAAAAAAGGGTGACCATTGATGAAATTGAAGAGGTGATTCGGCAAATCGGGAACGTTCCGGCAATGAAAAATGCCGCGATTCAAAGCGCCCAAAAACAGGCCGACCTGGCGGCAGCCCGTTATGAGCTGGAAGAAACGCGAAACGGCGCCTGGTTCAGTTTTATTGAAACCGCCTACGATCTGGAACAACGGGATAATTTTGACAAGGCCTTTTCCATTGGATTCGGCATTTCGGTTCCCATCGGCACAACGAGCAGGCCGGAGATGCGGGAGAAAAAGGTCAAGGCATTGAATGCCAAACGGGCCTGCCAAATGATCAGGCAGCGGAACCGGGACGAGACGGTCCGTCTGTCAAGTGAACTACGGCACCTGATTCGGCGGTATGAACGCTTTCGCGAAAAAAACCGATCCGGTGGTGAAAAGCATCACTACCAGCTCTGGCAGGACACGGAGGGGGCCGATCCCATGATTTTGCTGAAAATCAGGGAATCCATGCTGAAAAAACAGGTCAGCGAAACAGAACTCCTCTTTGAAATCTACAGGGGCTACACCGATCTGCTGGATGTTTCCGGAAAACTGCTTCAAAAACCGCTTAGAAATTGTCTGACCCATGCAAAGGAGCGTTTTGAATTCCATGTCTGAGATGCCCGCACTGCTGGAACGTTATGAATTGAAATTCGTCATACCGGAGCACATGGTGGATACCATTTCCGATTTTGCTTCGGTTTATTGCCACCCTGACCGCCATTCGGAACAAAGCCCGGACGGATATTACGCCGTTTACAGCCTTTATTTTGATTCCCCGAATTTTCTTTTCCTTCGGAACCGGCTGGAGGGGGTGGCAAACCGGTTCAACATGCGGGTCCGCACCTATAACAAGGAAAGCGGGACGCCCTGTTTTTTAGAAGTCAAACAGAAACGGGACGGGATCATTCGCAAATACCGGACAAAGGTTGAAGATGATAACTGGGAATGCATAGTGGATGGGGCGGATCCTGAATATCGGGGGGTTTCTGAAAAGGAGAAGGCCGGCCTTTTTGTCCGACTGGCCTGTTCCCACGGGGCGTCACCCAGGGTCCTCACCTCCTACCGCCGAAAGGCCTGGGTTTCGGAAGTGGATGACTACGCACGCGTCACCTTTGACCGGGAACTGCGATTTCAGCCCGAAGAACGATGTATGCTGACGCCCGATCCCCGCCGCATGAGTGCTTATGATAACTGCACCCTCTTCACGCCTGAATGCAGTATTGTTCTGGAACTGAAATGTTATGCTAAAAAAGTCCCCATATGGATGCTGGACCTGATCCGGCATTTTGACCTTTGCCGGTGCAGTTTTTCAAAATATGTGAACAGCATGCGCACCACATGGGAACAATGGGGCTACGACCGGGGAGATCGGACGGCGACGGTGCAGTGAAACCTGCAAAATGAAAACCCATCTTTACAAAACCCTGAAATAGCCCTGAAACAGCTTTTACGAACAGGTGATACATTGCGGCAAACGTCGAAGATGTTCCGGACATCTCCCCCGCATCAAAACAAATAAAGGAGGAAATATCTTGACTGAACAAGCAACAAGATTTCATAATATTCCTTCCCCTTGGTGAATACAATCCAGGGTTTTTGCGACGACAACCGTGAACCGGAAATAATGAAACTAAACCTGACAACCAAATTTTTTCTGAACTTTCTGCTGGCCATCGGTATGGTAGTCATCAGCATGGTATATCTCATTCAATACAGCTTTAACCGCGGTTTTTTGAATTACGTCAATACCATGGAAGAAAAAGAGCTTGGAACCCTGGCCGAATCTTTGGAAAAAGCCTATGGGGAAACCGGAGACTGGGATTTTGTGCATGATAACCCCAGGATTTTGAACAATTTCCTTATGGATGCCATGCCGGAAGGCTCACATTCGCGACGGAGTTTCGGCGCTTCCAGACCAGGCGGACCGGGTAGACCCCAGGGAAGGCCACCCGGGGGACCGCCGCCAGGACGGGGCATGGCAAACCGACCGCCTCCCCATGATGTTCCTGAAGGAAGAATGCCATTCAGGCATCGGATCGTGCTCATGGATTGCGATGGGAAGACGCTTTTCGGCCCTCCCGACCATCCAGACCACATGAAAACCATTGAGTTGCGGTATGACCATAAAACGGTGGGATCTCTGGGTCTCATCCCTCAACTTCATCTCACTGAAAATTTGCAGCTCCGCTTTGTCAAGGCCCAGAAACGCGCTTTCTTTATCATCGCTTTCTTGACGGCCTGCGTGGCCGCGCTGCTCTCGCTTCCGCTGGCCCGACAGATGGTGAAACGCATTAAGGCCCTGGCAACTGGTACACATCGCCTGACAGCGGGGCATTATGATACCCGGCTCCCCGTGGGGACAAAGGATGAGTTGGGGCAGCTCGTAAGGGATTTCAACACCCTGGCGGATACCCTTGAGCATAATGAAAACATGAGGAAACAATTGGTGGGGGATGTCTCCCATGAGCTTCGCACCCCTTTGGCCGTGCTCCGGGGTGAAATTGAAGCGCTCCAGGACAATATCCGGCCGGCGACCCCGGAAGCGCTGGGCTCTCTGCACGCCGAGGTAATGCAGCTGGAGCGCCTTGTGGGCGATCTTTTCCAGCTCTCTTTGTCCGATATGGGGGCATTGACTTACCTGAAAGAGAACCTGGACATGGCCACCCTTATGGATGAGGCCGTGGCATCATTTAAAAGCAGGTTCGCCGAAAAAGCCATATCCCTCGTTTTAAACCGTCCTCCTGAAGAAAAATTTATGCTGTTCGGAGATCCCGGACGGTTGCAGCAGCTTTTTGAAAACCTGCTGAGCAATACGTTAAAATATACGGACCCCGGCGGAGAGGTCCATATCCAGTTGGAGAGGACTGAGCAGATGCTGACCATCACCTGGCAGGATAGCGCACCGAGCGTGGGTCCTGATGAAATAGAGCGGCTTTTCGACCGGCTGTACCGGGTGGAAAGCTCTCGCAACCGTGCTTTGGGAGGTGCGGGGTTGGGGTTGGCCATCTGTAAAAAAATTGTGGAAGCCCACGGGGGAACCATTTCCGCCGAACCTTCGGGCCTGGGCGGTGTTTTGTTCAAAATCGAAATGCCGCCGGCGGGAGGAGCCCATTGAGTCGCACGATTTTAGTGGTGGAAGACGAGAAAAAGCTGTCCCGGCTTTTGATGGATTATCTGAAACAATCGGGATTCTCACCTTTTTGTCTCGCCGACGGTCTTGAGGTAGTCCCCTGGGTGCGGGAGCGAAATCCGGACCTGATCCTGCTGGACCTGATGCTCCCCGGACGGGACGGTCTTGAGATCTGCAAGGAAATCCGCTCCTTTTCAAACGTGCCCATCATCATGGTCACGGCCCGGGTGGAGGAAATCGATCGATTGCTGGGACTGGAGCTGGGGGCCGATGATTATATCTGCAAACCCTTCAGCCCCCGGGAAGTGATCGGCAGGATCAAGGCGGTTTTGCGGCGCACCGAGGCGGGGTCCGGGGTTTCGGAAGAGCATCTTCTTGATGAATCCCGTCATCCGGCCAGGCGCAAGCTCACGGCGATTCTCAGCGCGGATGTGAAAGGTTACAGCCGTTTGATGGGCGATGATGAGGTTGCCACAGTGGAAACCTTGAACCATTACCGTGCCGTCATATCCTCTCTCGTCCACCAATACAGCGGTCGCGTGGTGGACTCCCCGGGAGACAACATGTTGTCGGAATTTACAAGCGTCGTGGATGCGGTTTCCTGCGCGGTCCGGATCCAGGAGGAACTCAAAGGGAAAAACGCGGATCTTCCAATGAATCGCAGAATGGAATTCCGAATCGGTGTCAACCTGGGAGACGTGATTCAACAGGGAGGAAAGATCTACGGTGACGGAATCAACATCGCCGCCCGGATCGAGGGACTGGCGGAGGTTGGCGGCATCAGCATCTCGGGCACCGCATATGACCAGGTGAAGAACAAGCTCCCCTGGCGGTTTGAATATCAGGGGGAACACGCCGTCAAAAACATTCAGGATCCCCTGCGGGTATACCGGGTCGTCATGGAAGGGGGTGACCCGGGACACCGGGAAGAGGACGGGTTGCCCGACAAACCCTCCATTGCCGTACTCCCCTTTGTCAGCATGAGCGGTGATCCGGAGCTGGAATATTTTTCAGACGGACTCAGTGAAGACATCATCACGGACCTGTCCCATTTCGATGCTCTTTTCGTGGTTTCCAGGACCTCAAGCTTTTCATATCGCGACAAATCCGCCAACATTAAAAACATCAGCAATGAACTGGGTGTTCGGTATATGCTTGAAGGGAGTGTCCGCAAGGCGGGCAGCAGGCTTCGGGTGACGGCTCAGTTGATCGACGGCGTTACGGGAAACCACCTCTGGGCCGAAAAATACGACGGTGACTTAACGGACATTTTCCAGTTGCAGGACGACATCACACGACAAATTGTCAAATCCATTCTTGAGCACATTCCCCTGAAGGAAAAAATGGCGTTGTGATCGCCAAAGGGTTTTAAAAAGGCCCGTTCCAGCCTCATAACTTTACAAAAGCTTTACAACAATTTTCGGAATCAACAAAATTTCTTTACATTCATTGTTTATATTACACTCAAAACTGCGGGGGATTGTCCCCCGGGAAATAGCAACCTGAAAAAATGAATCTGACAATCATCGAAATGGGGGAAACGACGGATGGATCCTTGCAAAAAAAAGCCACGACAATCCTCAAATGGCAGGAAGAAAATTCTCCTGGTAGACGATAACTGGATGGTTGGAAGTTTGCAATGCGAAATGCTTGAGCATTTGGGATATCGGGTCGATTTCAAAACAGATCCAATGGAGGCGTTGGATCATTTCAAAAAGAAACGGTCGAGTTTTGACCTGGTCATCACCGATATGAATATGCCGATCATGACAGGGGACCGGTTGGCTTCCGAAATCGTGAAGATCCGAAAAGACATCCCCATTGTCATGTGCACGGGATCCGACATCAGTTTTTCAAAAGAGAAAGCCTCGCAAATGGGCATCAAGGCCGTGATTATGAAACCCGTGATGGGAAATGAATTGAAAGAAATTCTTCACAAAATCATTGAGTATTGATTAAGGAGGTCGTATGGATTTCAAAAAAAGGGATGGGGATGAAGATCTGACGTTGATGGAAAAAGTATTGTTTCCCCTTGGGGTTGCCGCAGGATTGTTGGGTATGGGTATCGGGCTCATGATTTGCCTTCAGCTCTTCTAGGGACATTTCGAGTCAAAATGGCGGAAAACATTGATTTTAAAAAAATTGCCACAAGGAAAAAAAGTGAACCTCACAAAAAGCATTAAATTAGACACGGTTATTCTTTTGATCTTAATCCTCTCCTCAACGATGTTTTTGGCAGCCTGCGAAGAGGAGGATATAAAAACGCACAGTACAAAGCGGGATCGTCAGATCCTCATCGATGGAAAGGATCCGGAGTGGCAGGGGGTTATGCAATATTAT
>JAERTK010000111.1 GCA_016844935.1 Desulfobacteraceae bacterium
CCGGCAGATCAGCAGTGGATCCGGATGCTATGGCACGCTCGGCCACCTGAGAGTTAGAGAGACCACGGCAATTGATACCGGAAGATTCAAGCAGCTCTCGACAAACTTCAGACAAACTGCGCCCGCGGAACTCCCGGGAACCCTCAGCAGGGTTCTCGATGCGGACACCAGCACGAAGAGCAAGACCATCACTTATAGCAGAGCGAAGCTTTTGACCAGCTTCGGTACCAACAGTTACAACACCCTGGGCCCCGGCACCAAAAGGCATGGAACGCTCCTTCATTTTCTTAAAAATTGCCTTTCTGGCCTGCTCAACACTACAGTTGGGATCATTAACCAACCCCCTGGCGAAGTTGCCTTCATCGGTATCGCCCAGCCCTGCAACATCAAGCATATCCTGGATATCGTTACGGCGAATGGCATCTGCACCCAGAGCCCTTACCGCTGCCTGTTCTGCAGCCAGATCAATATCATCCTGAGTAAAGCTTCCCTCCTCACTACGCTGGGAAGTTGGCTCACCATCAGGTTCCTGACCACCACCCTGCGCGCCTGATGCAACAGCTCTCTGGCCAATCTCGATACCTTCAAAATCAAAGCCCCGTGACACCATTTCATCGTATTTGGCCCATGCTTCTTGCTCGGTAGCATCTTTGCGGAGCCCGTTTTGTTCCAAAATTTTTCTAAGTTTTTCGTTCATCCTGTTGTCTCCTGGTTGTCTCCATTCTGGATTTATGGATGTTCAGTTTGTTTACGGTTATGCACCGCAGAGAAAACGTACCTTTGCTAAAACATCAGCCCCAATGGGGGTGATGGAAAATTCCTTCAACAGCCACTTGGAGGTGACACGCACAGGCCCCTCAAAAGTCCTGCCGTTAACCACATAGGTTTCACCCTCGGGTACATAGACACTTTCGATGGCCTGGTAGCCGACAGAGCCATCGGTTATATGGCCGCCGTCAACTTTCTGCCTGGCCTCCTGGCTGGTCTCATCATCAGCAAAATGGACCATACCCGTTATGGCCGGATACCCTTCGGCATCAGCCTTGTTAAAATCTTTTACGTGGCCAAGCACATCCTTGACCGAATATCTGGAGTGGGAATCGAGCAGCACCACCTGGTCGTTATCCGGGGTCTCCATACCATCGGCCAACAGCACCTCCTCCACCAGCTCCCAGCGGTGCCAGTCAAAAACAAGCGTGGGCATCTCCGTTGTGAGGATCCACTCAAGGGGAGCTCCCTCTTCCACTTCGGACCGAACCTGCAGGGCAGCGCTCCTGGCACCCATGCCATGGCGTACCCCGGCAGAGCGGAGCAGCTTCTCAATTTCCGGATTTGCCCGAGACTTAGTTTTCAGTTGTGGCATTATTCTGTTCCTTTTTTGCAAGCCGCTTTTCGCGCAGCTCTTCATATTCAAGCAGCCTGAGCTCCTCATCCATCCTCACATCCATGATCTCGTCCCAGTCATTACCACGCTGTGATGACTGGTTGTGATAGGTGTCAAGGACAAGATCGATAAGCTTGTCGGCCGCATCGGCATCGTTTTTCGGATCCACCCAACCCCAGCCCGGCATTTGTCCAGCTGCCATTTCATGATAGAGCAGGGGGTTTTTGGCATAGCCGGCCATATTCACAGGAGCAAGACCAGAGAGAAAAGCCGCCTCGATAAACCAGGCCATCACCTTGCGGTTCTGCTTTTCTTCCAAGAATTGCTGCTGCCCTCGGTAGGACAGCCTTTCTTCAAGCGAGCCTGATCTGGCAGAGGCATAGGAGGAATCGGTATAATTATTTGAAAAAGCTTCAAAGGATTGACCAAATCCGGTGGACTGCATCCGCTGGGAATCTTTAACGAATGGTTCGTAGTTATCTCCCGGATGAGTCGGCTGTTTGAAGTTCATGGTAGTACCGGAGGGCATGGCCTGTATAGCATTGGCCTTAAGCTCTCTTGGAGCATCGGCCGCCCCGGTGGCAGCCGGAGCGTATGGCGAGGTCTGGCCACCTGCGGGCAATCCTATCATACCGGCGTTGAACCCAGGCATGGCAGATTCCAAAAAAGCATGGAGTCTTGTCTGCATCCTGGCCGCATCCATGGTGACATCCCTGAAATCTTCCATCTTGAAAGACTCCATCACCGTGGCCACCATCCAGGCAATACCTGAAAACTGTGAAATTCTGCGGCGGTCCCAGACGTGGATGATATCATCGGCAGAAATTCTGCGACTACCACCTGCGGAAGCCCAGGGAAGATAATCGCCAGGGTGATGCTCCAGAAAATTGAAATAAACGGCCCGGCCATTGGAGTCATACTCAATACCCTTTCTCGCCACATTGCCGTTTGACTGGACGCCATCGACCCTGATATCGAGCATGTCCTGCTCAAGATATTCAAGACGCAGCGGCACAACACCCTTAAGGGAATCATCCCAGGTGCGGTGGATAAAATACTGACCGTCAAACCACATATGACGAAGGCCAAGCTTCTGCATCGCCCCATAAGAATCGTGACCGGTACTGTCACAATACCTGGCCCAGCGATTGAAGAGCAGCCGCCACCTGCTGTTAACCACCCGGTCGGGTTTGTCTTTCTGGGTTTTAAATTTAAACTGGGGGAATATTCCGTCACGCACCACATTGGCACAGGCACGCTCGATACCGCCTGCGATCTGCGGGTTGTTCTGGGCCTGATCACGGCACCGCTCAGCAACCAGCCGGTAGGCTCTTTTTACCTGGGCATCACCACTTCCGCGCCGCGGCCGCCAGTTCTTGTCTGCACCACTCAGCTCACCCGCAACATAGGAGCGGTACATATCACGACCAAATCTAAACGCAGTTGCCCGCCCGGGAGAAAAAAGAGAAAGTGCACCCCCAATCAGTGAGGTGTATGCATTATATGTTTTGGTAACAAAAGGAAGAGATTGAACCATCACCGCCTCCCAGAGAATGTAAATTCAGTTGCACCATAGCCACCCTCAAGTGCTGCCTCCTGCTGCTCAAACCTTCGCTCCTCCGAGAGAAGCGTCCGGTAGTCAGCACGGGCATTAGTGGTGCCATCGGGAGTGGAGTAGGACTGGTTACCTTCTTTCACCGCGGAAATAGCTGCTCGTATCTCAACAAGCCTCGCTTTTACCTCTGCTAATGTCATTTTCACCCCTTGGCTTCATTTATGAAAAAAGTGAAACTGTTGTTAAAAGGAAGGGTAGGAGAAAAAAAGGCAAAAAAAAAGAGACCCACTACCACCGGTAGACTTTTACCACCGGTGGTACCAAGATTTGTGCACTGGTATGAAACTTGCTTTTATATAGAGTTTTGCAGATGTACATGAAAAATGGCAATGATTGGTAAAAGTGCTGGAGTACCCGGGGATTTTGGGATATAGGGTTATAGTGTGACAGGAAACAACAAATTTTGAAGAGAGGTGTCAGAAATGCCCACGGAATACAGATTGCTCGAAAATGCACAAGAACCAAAAAAACCCACGACTCACATCGCCAACAGCAACCCTACCATGGAGGCTCCTGAGCCCGGTGACAGGGTCACCGTAAAAACCAGAGATAATATTTTCTTAAACATTTTAGTTGAGAAAGCTGGCCACGAAAGTATCAAAGGCGAGATTGTAACCATTGGTCCCGCGAGCATTACCAAGGTCGATCACGGTGAACCAGACCTTGACGGGTGGAAACTAGGAAGCAAGATAGAAGTAAAAACAACACACATCGAAGGAGTTCACCACAACGATTAAGAGACACACACAAACAAATGCAACCCTACACCACCATCCGATCAGCAGGAGAAATAACCGACGTACCGCGATTAGCAATATGAGTATAAATCATGGTAGTGGATACATCCTTATGGCCAAGCAGCTCCTGGATAGTCCGAATATCGTAGCCATCCTCCAGGAGGTGGGTGGCAAAGGAATGCCGTAGGAAATCCGAACGTTTGGATTTCCTACGCCACACTTATGCGGTTCGCGTTCTAAATAAATGGGTGCAGGAGGGCAATAATCTCACGACAGCGCTCCCATATCTTGCCATCTATATGGGCCATGAGGGGCTGAAGGCTTCCCAGCACTATCTTCGCCT
>JAERTK010000112.1 GCA_016844935.1 Desulfobacteraceae bacterium
CCATGTTGCATAGGGTCCATTGTTGATGATGAGTTGGTCATATTCCTCGCCTGTAACTTCAGGGTTCCCTCCACTAATACGTCCCAAAACCAAATCCAAATCTCCATCATGCTGCAGGTCTACCCAGGCGGCGCAGGTTGTGCCCTCCAGAAGCACTTGAATCTCCGAAGGAAGGGAATCCTCAACGGCCTCATATCCCAAAACCAGAGGGCCTCCAGTGCTGGCAAAAAATTGGGGTGTTTCATGGTGGCCAAAAAATAGATCAGGGATAAGGTCCTGGTTGAAATCGCCCTGGATGGTGCAGAGGTTGTGGTCAAGGGGCTCTGAATCTTGAGGGAAAGGACTAAGAAATTTTTGGAACCCATCATCCGTATTTCTATACAACCACGACCTACCCTCAGAATCTGTCCTCATCCCCACCAATAGATCCAAATCATCATCGCCATCCACATCAAGGGCAATGGCCCGGTCGGGGGTACCTGTATAACCAGCACTGTCATCTCCCGGGTCCAGCTTCACCGCTTCGGTTTTATCCAGGTATTTCAGGGTTATGGGATAAACCGGGAACTCATCCAGGCTGGTTGAAACGTTGGTTAAAAAAGAATCTGACTGAGTGTAATGCAGGGTCAAACGCAATTGACAATCGGGAGAAACGAAACCCATCTCGGGGCGCCAGGTGTAGAAGTTCACTTGGCGGTCCGGGTCGTAATGGTATTTAGGCACATCGGGCATGGAATCGAAGGGAAAGATATTGCCAGCTATGACCTGCCAACTGCCGGCCACCAGAGCTTCCAAGCCCACATAAGAAACATCTACGCCGTATTCTTGGCCATGGCCACCATGGGCCGCGTCATTGAAAAAACTGGTCCATTCGACGCGAACCTCATTGTTGGTGAAACAGGATTGACCCGTGACCGGTGCTAATAAAGTCTCAGATACGGATACCGGAGCTCCTGTCACGTGGATCCCCTCTGACCCGCCTTGGACATCCTGGGGGTAAATAAAGGGGCCGCCCAGATTGGATGCATTGTTGAATACCAGCTTCAACTGGCCGTGGGAAGTTTCGTCGCCGCTTTCGGGAACCCAGACAAAGGTCTGTGTCGAGTCCACCCCGGTGGCCACCGGCCGATAGGTTTGCCCGTTGTTAGCCGAATAAAAAACATCAACACCAGTGATTAGGTCCGGGTGATTGTTGGTCCAGGATACGGTTACGGGTTCACCAACTGCAACAGTATCGCCGGAGGCCAACGACACCACTTCGTAAGGAGCCGTCAACAAGTCCACCAGCATGGTTCCGTTGGCATCATCCTGGTTCTTGATTTTGACCCACAGGTAATTGTCAAGGTTCTGGGGCTTGCGCTTGATGATGTCTTCCTGTGTATCATCATAATACCAATGAGTGCTCGGGTTGGAGGCATGGTTAAAAAGGTCGGTGCCGGTGCCCGTATTGGTTGGGCTGAACAGATCTGAGACGTGGCCGGCATTTTCAGCATAGGTGTATTTATTGCGGCCTACCCACCAATCACGATTGTCGTACCCAGAAGTTGCATCGGGTGTCGACCAATTGCCGTTGAAGCCATACTCAATAGAATCACCCGGATCACTGAACAAACCAAAAGCCGACTCGATGTCGAACATTACGCCTGCGGTCAAGCCATCCCCGGCGCAGTGCCAAACCTCCAGGCCGGTTGAGCGATACAAAGAATCACCTGCTGCATTTTGTTGGCTGTCCAGACCGGTTCCGGCATGGTAGGCGAATAGGAAGTATTGGTCGGGGACGGCCCCAATAGGCAGGTCTTCCGGATTGGGCTTGAATCGATAAATTTTGCCCCCGTCCTGGCGAATATCCTTCATTTCCAGATTGATCAGATTTTCCCCAGCGAAATCAACCACCAAGGGTTCATCGTCACTGCCCCTCCAGTCCAGATGCTGATGCCAGCCAAGGCCGATAGGCGGAATACCTTCGCCTTCAATGCCCACCTGGCACATAAGATTTTGATTGCCGTAGTAATAACGGCCTTCGTCCCATCCATAATCTTTGAGGCTGGGAGGACCATCTCCCAGGCCCAGGGTGTGGCCTATCTCGTGGGCAATACTTTTGGCCATTTCTCTAGGTGTGATGTTGGTCTGGTTTTCGGTGACAAAGGTTTGGCAGGTTCCACGCAATAGGTCTTGATCCCTGGCAAGGGTATCAAAAAATGAAGGCAAGACTTCCTCATTAATTGAGAGACGGGCGCGACCGTCGATTCCATCTGCAAAGGGACTGGTTCGAGTCAAGAAAATCAGGATTAGATAATCAGTTTCAGGGAAGGAATTGATTCCGTTGTTTTGAAGGTCCTGCTGAATCTTGATTAAAACTTCAGCACAAAGTGGGGATGCCCAACCGCTGCTGTTGCCCCACCAATGAGCTGAATCACTTAAGGTGTAGCTACTGGGAAGATAGGCAGTATCCCGATAGGCGAAAGCGGGCAATTCTGCTTCCCAGGCAGTGGCCTGTCCCGGGTCACCAATAGTTTGGCCAATGGGCAGAATCAAATCGGAATCACCGGAAAAAACAAAGCTGCCTCGACTATGGCTGGTGAAGTAGTTGTTTAAGGTGTCCAGAACCGCTTGGTGATCTGAGTCCAGGATCCCTGGGACCGGGTTGGTATCCTGGGGAAACGACACAAAAGCAAAGCGAACAATGGGATCAGGGCC
>JAERTK010000113.1 GCA_016844935.1 Desulfobacteraceae bacterium
GTCAGTAAAAGCCTGCTGGTAATAATCTATTCTCAAATCTCTGAAGGAGGCTTCTGAATGCCGTTCGATCCCTTCTGTTTTGAAAATAAGATCTGACAACTGATAACTGACAACTGAAAACTGCGGCTATGCCGCGTTAGGAGAGATCCATGTCCTTGCTACAAGAAGTCCAACAACACTACGGTAAATTGAAATTTCTCATAAACGGCGAATGGGTGGAGTCCAAATCCACTGAAATCCATGAAACCACCAACCCGGCAACGGGAGAGGTGATCGCCGAATTTCCCACGGCAACAAAGGATGAAGCCCTTGGGGCAGTGAAGGCGGCCCACGAAGCGTTTCAGACCTGGAAGGATGTCCCCATGCGGGACCGGGCGCGGCTGATGTTCAAGATGGTCGCCAAGTTTGAGGAGCACTATGAAGAGATGTGCCGCATCCTCACCCAGGACCACGGCCGGACCATAGGGGAATCGAGAGGGTCCGTGAGCCGGGTCATTGAAAATCTGGAGTCCGCCTGCTCCGCCCTGTACGGCCTGGTCAAACGGAACGAGCACCTGGACCAACTGGCCAACGGCATTGACCAGTACCTGGTATGGGAACCCCTGGGAGCCTTTTTAATCATCACCCCTGGAAATATCCCCATGCACGCCTGGTCATCCTTTGTGCCCTATGCGCTGGCAGCCGGTTGCACCGTGGTGGTAAGCCCCAGCCGGCAGGACCCCGTGGCCGCGGAAACCATCAGCCGGGTGGCCCTGGAAGCGGGCTTCCCCCCGGGGGTCATCAACGTGGTCCATGGCGGACGGCAGATCAACCAGGAGATCCTGTCCCAGCCGGAGATCAAGGGCGTGGGATTCATCGGAAGCAACCGGGCCGGCCATGAACTTTTTGAAATGTGCGGAAAGCTTCGAAAGACATCCTCCATCAACGGTAACGGCAAAAATATGCTGGTGATTATGCCGGATGCGGATGTGGACGAATCGGTCCGCTGGCTCACGCGGGCCTGCTTCGGCATGACCGGTCAGCGTTGCCTGGGTGTGGACAATGTGGTGGTGATCGGTGATATTTATGATGAACTGAAAGAGAAATTCATTGCCGCCGCCAAGGATATGAAAATGGGTTACGGCCTGGATGAAAGCACCCAGATGGGGCCTTATGCCACAGAGGGTGGGAAAAACAACATCCTGGACTGGATCGACAAATCCCTCAAAGACGGTGCCAGGATGGTTCTGGACGGGCGAACCGTAAAGGTGGGCGATTATCCCGACGGTCACTTTCTGGCGCCCACCATCATCGAAGATGTGAACGTGGACATGCCCATGGCAAAGGAAGAAGCCTTTGGCGCGGTGTCCGCCCTCATTCGCGGCAAGAGCCTGGACCAGGCCATCGAGTGGATCAACACCCGGACCGATCTGGGCCACTCAGCCGCCATCATGACCCAGAGCGGAAAGAATGCCCGAAAGATGATTCGTGAAGCCAATGTGGGCAATGTGGCGGTGAACCTTGGTGTGGCCCAGCCCTATGCTTTTTTTCCGCTGGGATCCCGTCGGGAGTCCTTTGTGGGAACGGCCAAATCCCGAATGGGTTCCATGCGCCTGTTCATGGACGAAAAAACAGTGGTGACCCGGTGGGTCTGAGGATTGCGGAATGGCGAGTGCGGATTGCGGAATGATACTTGAGATAGGGAGGACAACATGAAGAAGAGGAGACATTTACTGGGGGTTTTTCTTGGGCTTTTGGCAATTACCTTGCTTCCCTCCTTTGCGGGGGCTTGCGCAGATTGTGCCGCCTTTGGAAAAATCGGCGTGATTGTGGTGGACATGCAGGGGGATTTTACCACCCTGAAGAAAGGGTCCCTTGCCGTCAACGGCACCGATGAAGCATTTGTAAAAAAGGTGGAAAAAGCCACCCAGGAGCTGGCAAAGCACGGGTTCGTGATATTCGGCACCCAGGACTGGCACCCGGCGGATCACGTTTCGTTCTTTATCAACCACGGGGGCAAAAAGCCCTTTGAACTGATCCAGGTCAATGGAAAACCCCAGGTTCTGTGGCCGCCCCACTGTATTCAGGGGACGGAAAACGCCAGGGTTCTGGTGGACAATAACCTCTTTCTGGCCATTGTGAAAAAGGGCCAGGATTCCCGGTTTGACAGCTATTCCGGTTTCCAGGACGATGGCGGTGCCATAACGGAAATGGCCAAGATCATTAAACGAAATGGGATTCAGAAGGTGGTGGTTTACGGTATTGCAACGGACTACTGCGTCAAAGCCACGGCCCTGGACGCTAAAAAAGCAGGCTTCAAGGTAATTGTAGTGGAAGATTTGTGCAAAGGCGTTGCGCCCGACACCACCAAGAAAGCGTTTGAAGAGATGGCGGCAGCGGGTGTTAAAACCATCAAAACACTGGATCTTAAGGAAATCAGGGATTTCTAGACATCTCAAGGAAAACAGCCAAATGAAACCTGATGCGGTCATTTGCATCCAATTTGTTCTCAATGGCGAAAAAACCATGCTCGAAGTGGGGGCCCATGAAACCGCCCTCCATGCCATCAGAGAACGATTGTCCTTAAAGGGGACCAAAGAAGGTTGTGGCATGGGAGAGTGCGGTGCCTGTACCATTGTGGTGGATGGAAAAAGCGTCAATGCCTGCCTCATGGCAGCGCCGCAATTGGACGGTCGAACGGTCATGACCGTTGAAGGCCTGGGCAGTGATGGAAACCTTCACCCCCTGCAGGAGGCTTTGCTGGACCATCACGGAGTCCAATGCGGATTCTGTACCCCGGGGCTTCTCATGAGCGCGCAGGCCCTTATGGGGGAAACGCCCCGGCCCACCCGTAAGCAGGTGACGGATGCCATAAGTGGCAACCTCTGCCGGTGCACGGGATATCAACAGATCGTCACCGCCATTGAAAAGGGTGCCAAGTATACCGGCGGGGAGTCCTAGGTCATGACCGAACCGACCTATGCAAGGCCTGAAACCCTGGAGGAAGCCCTCCTCTTCCTGAAAAGGCACGGTCCCCATACACGGCCCCTGGCAGGGGGGACGGACGTGATGGTGGATCTGAGATCAGGCAAACTGAAAGCGCCCTATCTCCTGGATATCTCGCGCCTTCCGGAACTTCAGGGAATCTCCATGTCGGAAGAAGGCCTTTCCATCGGTGCCGGCGTCACCATCAGTGAAATCCATTCATCCCCCCTGGTGGCAGAACATGCCCCTTCCCTCATCAAATCGTGCGCTTTTTTCGGCAGCCTCCAGATTCGAAATGTGGCCACCATGGGCGGCAACGTGGGCAACGCCTCCCCTTCGGCGGACACGGCACCTGCTTTGCTGGTGCATGGGGCAGAGGCCGTACTGGCAGGTGCAGCCGGCGCGCGGAGGGTTCCGGTGGAGAACCTTTTTGAGGGGCCTTACCGAAGCGGCCTGAAGTCCCATGAGCTGATGCTTCGCTTTATCCTGAAGCCCGCCAGAGGTATGTTCAGCGATTTTCAGAAAATCGGCCGACGGAAAGCCCTGGCCATCGCCCGCATGAGCATGGCCATACTGGCGGAGAGCGCCGGGGATGGAACCTTCCGTTTCGTTCGACTGGCACTGGGTTCCGCCACCCCGACCCCCATGCGGGTGAGGGCGTTGGAATCTTTTCTCGCGGGGAAACGCCCGGACCGGAAAACTTTGGATGACGGGGCCGTTCTGATGGCTGAGGAGATGGTTCGTATCACCGGCAGGCGGCCTTCCACCATTTACAAGGAAAAGGCGGTTCAGGGACTGTTCCTGCGGATGCTTTACCCCCTTTTGGAAAATGGCGCCGTATGAAAACCCACGACACAATCGGAAAAAGTATCCCAAGGATCGGCGCCATTGAACGTCTGCTTGGAAAATCCTTGTTCAGCGCAGACATGGAGCCGGATCACGCCATGGTTTTGAAAGTGCTGCCAAGCGACCGGGATCACGCGCGGATCGTAAAGGTGGATACAACGGATGCGGTCCGGGTGGCAGGGGTCGTGAGGATTTTCACGGCCCAAGATATTCCGGGAAGAAACATCACCGGCATCATCAACAAGGATCGGCCCCTCCTGGCGGAAGGCAAGGTACGGTCGAGGGGAGACGCTGTGGCCCTGGTGGCCGCGGAAAACACGCATTTTGCAGCAGAAGCCCTAAACAAAATTCATGTCACCTACGAAGATCTTCCATCTGTCCATAATCCGGAAGAGGCCCTGAAACCGAATGCGCCAAAGGTTCACGAAAAGGGGAACCTGCTTTTCGCCCGAAAAGTAAAAAAGGGAGATCCCGAAAGCACTTTTGAACAATGTGCCGTGGTGGTTGAAAAAACCTATGAGACCTCCTTTCTGGAACACACCTGCCTGGAACCGGACGCCGGTGCCGGATACGTGGCACCTGACGGGCAACTGGTGATCATGGCATCCACGCAGAACCCCCATTATGATCACAGTGAGGTGGTTTCGCTGCTGGGGGTGCCGGAAGATCGGGTTCGTATCATTCAGGCCGCCACGGGCGGGGGGTTCGGTTCCAAGCTGGACCTGAACGTCCAGGGGTTTATCGGCCTGGCCCTGTATCATCTTAAAAGGCCGGTTATCTGCACATTCAGCCGGGAAGAAAGCTACCGCATGACCGCCAAACGTCATCCTCTGAAAATGACTTTGAAGACAGGGGCGGACAAAAACGGTCGTCTCATGGCCATGACCGCCCGAATGATCTGTGACACGGGCGCCTACGGCTCCTACGGTCTGGCTGTGGCATCCCGGGCGCCGGTCCATGCCACCGGTCCCTATGAAATGGATCACGTGGATGTGGAATGTCTCTGCGTGTACACCAACAACCCCTTTGCGGGTGCCATGAGGGGGTTCGGCGTTCCCCAGGCGGCGTTCGCCCATGAGTCCCAGATGGATCTCCTGGCGAAAGCCCTTCAAATGGACCCCCTCGAAATCAGGAAGCGCAACGCCCTCAAACCGGGTTCTCAAACCGCCACCCGGCAACAGTTACACGAAAGCGTGGGGATTCAAGATTGCCTCCATGCGGTTACGCCCTATTATGAAGAAGCCCTGAAGGATTGGGTTTCACTTGAATCCGACCCTTCCAAACAAAGGGGTGTGGGCGTCGGTGCCATGTGGTATGGCATCGGGAACACGGGGGTTCAGAACCCGTCCACGGCCCACATGGAGATGGATCCGGAAGGCGGTCTGACACTTTATACCGGATGCGCGGATATCGGCCAGGGGTCCACCACGGTCCTTACTCAAATTGCGGCCCAGGTGCTGGGGATTTCTCCTGAAGACCTCCGAACGGTTGTGGGGGATACCGCTTACACTTCCAATGCGGGCGCCACCTCCGCCAGCCGTCAGACCTATATTTCGGGAAACGCTGTCAAGGATGCCGCGAAAAAGTTGGCGGATGTGCTTTTGACCCAAGGGGTGGATCTGCTGAAACGCCCCAAGACAGAGCTTGTCCTGGCAGACGGACATGTGGTGGATTATAAGAACCCCAACCACAGGGTTTCTTTCTCAAAAATTGCGGCCAGGGCCACAAAACGGGGCATTCCCCTTCGCTGGCAAGGGTATTTTGATCCGCCCACCGTTCCCCTGGACCCGGAGACCGGTAAAGGCGAACCCTATGCGAGCTACGCCTATGCGTGCCATGTGGCATTGGTAACGGTGGATGTCCTCACCGGGGAGGTCATCGTCAATAAAGTCATCGCCGCCCACGACGTGGGTCGCGCCATTCACCCGGAGTCGGTAAAAGGACAAATTTGCGGCGGGGTGGCCATGGGGGTGGGGTTCGCCGTCATGGAAGAGTACGATCCTTCAAAGACCGAATCCATGAAAGATTATCACATTCCCACCTGCAGCGACATGCCCGAAATCGTTCCCATCATCGTGGAATCCCCCGAGCCCACCGGGCCTTTCGGCGCCAAGGGCGTGGGGGAGCCGGCGCTCATCCCCACGGCGCCTGCCATCATCAACGGCATTACAAATGCCATTGGCAAACGCATCTATCACCTGCCCGCCAACCTGGAACGGGTTCTTGAGGCCAGCATTCAATCCGGGAAATTCAACCTGAAGGAGGTAGCCTAATGGCCAGTGTTGTACTGAAAAATATTCAAACCATCGTCAGCGGGGACATTCAAAACCCCATAATTGAAGGAAATGCCATTTGGATAGCGGACGGTCTCATCAAGGCGGTGGGCTCATTTGAGGACATGGACATAGATCCAGATTGTGACGTCATTGACTGTGACCAGATGACGGTGACCCCCGGTCTCATCGATTCCCACTGTCATGTGGTGCTGGGGGACTATGCGCCCCGGCAGAAACAGATTGGATTTATGGAAAGTGAAGTGCATGGGGGTGTCACCACCTTCATTTCAGCGGGGGAAGTACATTTGGCGGGAAGGCCCAAGGATCCCGCGGGAACCAAGGCCCTGGCCATTCTGGCAGCCAAATCCTTCAATAACTTCCGCCCTGGTGGCGCCAAGGTGATCGGCGGCGCGCTGATTCTCGAAAAAGGCCTTACCCGGGAAGATTTTGAAGAGATGGCCCGGGAAGGGGTCCGGGTGGTGGGGGAAATCGGACTGGGAAGCGTTAAGGAACCGGCCGATGCGGCCCCCATGGTCAAATGGGCCAAGGAGTTGGGCATGACCGTCATGATGCACACGGGGGGGACCTCCATTCCGGGGAGCAGCACGGTCACGGCGGAGCAGGTCATACAGACGGATCCCCATATTGCTTCGCACATCAACGGCGGTCCCACGGCGGTGGCGCTGGATGAAGTGGATCGATTGGTAAACGAAACAGGGCTGGCGCTTGAGATCGTACACTGCGGCAACCCGAAAATGGCCGTGGAGGCCGCTAACCTCTGTATTGAGGCGGGGGCGCTGGATCGGATCATTATCGGAAACGACGCACCCTCGGGAACGGGCGTCGTCCCCTTGGGCATCCTTCGGGTCATCAACCATCTGGCCAGTCTGACTTTTATTGATCCGGAGGAAGCCATCTGCATGGCCACGGGCAACACGGCCAAGCTTTACAAACTGAACCGGGGCATCATTGCCACAGGCATGGAGGCGGATCTGGTCATCATGGATGCCCCCATGGGGTCCGTTGGGGACGATGCCTTGAGCGCCATCGAAGCGGGTGATGTACCGGGGATTGCCATGGTATTGGTGGACGGTCAGGTGGTGGTGGGCAAAAGCCGCAATACGCCGCCGACAAAACGGAACCCGAAAACATGAAAGTTGATGTCGAAAAATGCATCGGTTGCGGATTCTGCGTGCGGGATTGTCCCCTTGAAGCCGTACGGCTGGTGAAAAAAAAGGCGGTAATCCGGGATCATTGCACCCAGTGCGGGGCCTGTCTGAAGGTGTGCGAACATGGTGCTCTTTCGCGGGATTCCGTCCCGGCCCCGGGGGCCGTCACTTGTGATGCCTGCCCCATTTTCTGCCAGGTGAAGGAAGGGGACATGGGCGCCTGCCACCGATTTGAAAATAAGGCGGGGAAGCTGGTTCGAATGACCCCCCTTCGGTCCTTTCGGGATGTGGCCGAAACAGTGGGAGAAGATCCATCGCCCGCCATTTCAAAGCCCCTGATCACCGCCATCGGGTCCGGCACTACCTATCCGGACTGCAAACCGGCCCCTGCCATTGTGGGCGGTCGTCAGCAGGACGTGGATGTGGTCACCGTGGTCACCGAGGCCCCGCTCAGTTACAGCAGCATTCTGGTCAAGATCGATACGGATGTGCAGGTGGGGGAAGAAGGGGCGGATGTTCTGTCAGGGAAACGCAAGGTGGGGATGGTGACCACTGAGCAGTACGGTTCCAAGATGCTCTCCCTCGGTGGGGTCAACCTGCTGACGGGGAAGACCGGGTTTGCGGCGGCCAGAATCATTACGGACTTGGCCAACGGAAAGGAAGTGCGCCTCAAAGTAAAAGATGGGAGCAAACTGATACTGCAAGTAGGGCAGCCTCCCATCATCAACGGCGACACCCCGCTCAGCATGCGGGTGGGGTGCGGCAGCGCCACATTGGGCCTTTTTGCGCCACTGTTAAAAGCGGCTGCCGATGAAGTGATTATCCTCGATTCCCACATTACGAGCCTCATGAGCGAACATGCGGCGGGGCGGTTTGTGGGCGCCCGGCCTTCGGGGTTAATACTAAGGTTTCCCATGAGCACCCCGGGCCGGTATTTCGGGGACCATGGAAAGGGATGGGGCGGGACCTCCATTGAAGAGCCCTTGAATGTGATCGAAGGGATTGATGAAGACCGGTTTCGACCCGGATTGCGTGTGCTGATTACCGAGACCACGGGTAGAAACGGCAAGCTGTTTGAATTGAACGAAAACGGCGACTTCAGGGAGATCCCCCTGACCGAGGCCTGCAAGGAAGCCCTTTCCGCCATATCTTCCAGCTGTGAATCTTCCAGGGTTTCAGCTGTCTACATGGGTGGTGCCGGGGGCAGTGCACGGGCCGGTGTGACGCGTTACCCCATCAAACTCACCCGGGCCGTACACGAGGCAAAAGCGTCACTCACCGTGGGAGGGGCCCCTGTCTATGTGCTCCCCGGCGGCGGTATTAATTTTATGGTGGATGTGGAGCGGGTGAAACAGGGCTCTTTTTACTGGACCCCCACGCCTGCCACCATCTGTCCCATTGAGTACACCATGACCTGCGCAGACTACGGGGAGATGGGAGGGCATGTGGAAGCCATGAAACCCTTCAAGACAGGGGATTTTTCACGGCCCTTGCCGGACTAGCGCCGTGTTCACGGACCAGACGGTTCATCCCCTGGAAGGGGGATCAGTCATGGCCGAGTGGGGTCCCATGCGGCTTTTGATCTCCTCCTTTGTGGGGAAAATTCCCCAGCGGGAGATGAGTCTGCGGGCAGCAGAGGAAGCTTTTGGCTGCCTGGAGCGGGTGGCGCGGCTCAAAGCAGAACTCTGTGGCCCCCTGAACATCGGATCCCCTGCTCCGGCAGACCCCCTTGCCCTTAAAATGGTGGAGAGCGTTCAGGCTACGGGCGCCCCGGATCTAACCCCCATGGCTGCTGTCGCGGGAACCATTGCCGACGGCGTGGCGGATTTTTTGTTTTCCCGGGGCATGACCAAGGTCATTGTCAACAACGGGGGCGACATTGCCATCCGTCTCATGGCCCCCAATTCAGTTCGAGTGGGCCTTCGAGAGAAAGTGGAGAGCGAGGCATTCACCCGGGTGGTGTCACTGGCACCTTCGCCCGGAAGTGAGTCTGCATCATTCGGTATCGCCACCAGCGGTCTTGGGGGTCGAAGTCTCACCTGCGGCATCGCATCGGCGGTGACGGTCATCGCCAGAACCGCTTCAAAGGCCGATGCCGCGGCGACTGCGGTGGCCAACGCCAGTTTTGTGGATTGTCCCGGCGTGGTGCGACAACCGGCTGAAACCGTGGATCCACAAACGGACATCCCCGGTGTTCTCGTAACCGTTCAGTTGAAGAGTCTGGATCACAAAACCCGCATGGAAGCCATTTCAGGGTCCCTTGCCCTGGCCGAAGAACTGGTGAAACGCGGAACCATTCTGGGCGCCATGGTGGCTGTGGATGGAGAAATCGGTATGACGTCTTTCTTTGAAAACCATATCATGACAAAAAGGAGTAGATAATCATGGAAGTCCGAAAATATGTAACCATTCTGGAAGAGATTCAATCCGACGGCGGTCGACCCATGGACCCTCCCGGGAAACGTGCAGCCGCTGTTGCCGTCATCAAAAACCCTTTTGCCGGAAGGTTCGTGGATGATCTCACCCCCCTCATGGATATTGGGGATGCGTTAGGGGATATTTTGGGACGGCGAGCCGTGGCGGCTCTCGGCATAGCGCCCGAGAATGCGGAAGGTTATGGCAAAGGGGCCATTGTAGGAGAAAACGGCGAACGGGAGCATGCCGCCGCCATCCTGCATCCTAAACTGGGAAAACCTTTCAGGGATTCGGTGGGGGGCGGAAAATCCCTCATCCCCTCGGCCAAGAAAATGGGCGGCATGGGCACGGAAATTGATGTCCCCACCAACTACAAGGATGCTGCCTTTGTCAGAACCCACTTTGATGCCGTGGCTGTCCGCATAGACGACGCTCCCCGGGCCGATGAGATCGTTGTGGCCCTGGTGGTCACCGACTGCGGCAGACCCCACCCCCGCATCGGCGGGCTCAAGATGGAAGACGCCAAAAAAGAAGACGGCCTCAGGTAAACTTTTCCCGCGTTCCCACGCTTGGGCGTGGGAATCCATGTAGCCATAACCTCAGCTTTCGCTTGATTTAACCGGAACCAGCACCAAATATCTGGTGGTTTGTTTTCTGTTGACCCACAAAACGATTTTCTCTATGCTCATTATTAAAAACGCAATACCTTACCACCTTTACCTGAAGCCGTGAACGAATAATGAACGGCATTTGCTGACTATTTTTTAACCGGGAGGGCGTCATGGGAGGAATCAATAGAAGAGATTTCATCAAGAATGTGGCCATCGGCGGTGCTGTGCTGGGATTCGGAAACGCTGTTTTTAATAAACCCTCAAAGGCCCTGGCTGGCGGGCAGCAGGATAAGGAAGAAAGTATGCGCAACGAAAAAAAGCCCGAGATTATTGCATCATGCCACTGTAAAAAAGTAGTACTTAAACTTATCAACCTGGACCCCAGGTTTACTGTCTGCCATTGTGGTACTTGTCAATTAATACATAATGGCCCGTGGTACGGGGCAAACTGTAATGACATTAAAATTATCGATGGCAAAGAATTTGTATCTAAATTTCCCAAAGAACATGGGGAAGGAGATAAAAACTGTAATTTACCAAGAGGCTGCTCAGTATGGCATTTCTGTTCAAATTGCGGATCGAGACTTTACTATAGCCTCAATGACAACATGCTAAAAAATGCCAATGAAAGATACAATGTTTCAGTAGGATTACTACATCAAATTTGCGAAGATGAATTAATCATGGAAAACGAAATTTTCTTTGACATGAAACCAGATTACTACGGTTTCCATGAAACTAAAAAGTTTTCATCAGATAACATACTGAAAAATAATCAGATGTAAATAAATTCTTTTATTTCAAAAGAGGTGTAATATGTCCAGCGTAAGAATACCTAAAGTTACTGCAAAATGTTATTGCAATAGCGTAGTAATTGAAATATCAGAAATAGACCCCGGATTCACGGCCTGCCATTGCAGCACATGTCAGTTTGTACACAGCGGTCCCGGTTTTGGCGCAAGATGTAATGATGTAAAAATTGTTCAAGGAGCAGAATTGGTAAAAAAGTATAAGCCAGCAGTCTGGGCAACTTGGCATTTTTGTGGTAAATGCGGAACAAGACTTCATTATAAGTTTGAGGATGAAGTATGGAAAAGCAAGCAGGACAGGTACGTTGTATCCGTAGGATTGCTATATAAGTCCGGCGTCAAAAATTTAAAAATGTTTAATGAAGTTTCTTATGAAGTAAAACCACACTACTACTGTTTTGAAGGGCAGAGAGAAAAGTTGTCTACCAGTGAAGCATATGCGCTATTTGCATTGGAGAGCCAAAAACCCTAAGGCCTGTTTGACAATTATCTCTGCTGCGGTTGGCTGCGGTTTCCGATGGCTGCGTTATCGACAAAATGGGTCTTCACCGTAGCGCAACTACGCTTACTGCCCCATTTTTATCGCTTCTTTGCCCTCGAAAACCTCGCTTAACCTCGCGACGACATAAGGACATGGGGTCAAGTCTGCTCTTGACTCACCTTCAAGTCAAGCTTGATTTGTTCGATCCGTTTCGCGAACTTCCGATCCTTAACAGCCCTTTGTTTCGTTCTTTCAATTATCGTGCTGACAGAACTGTGGCGGGAATTCCGGAAAAAATCAAGCTGCTGCCGCCCTTTATTATTGAATCGGTGAGGAACCTGAAAACCGAAGTCTTAAACGAAAAGACGCTCAGCTTGGACCTCCTGGAAACCCTCATCGCCCTCAGTATCAGCACCGCCACAAACCCTGCGGCCCAAATCGCCGTGGAAAAGCTCAATGAACTTCGGGGTTGCGAAGTTCATATGACACACAAGCCCACGCCCGGAGACGAGGCGGGTCTACGGCGGCTCGGGGTCAATCTGACCAGCGACCCGAATTTTTCCACCAAGGACCTGTTTATTTGCTGAAAATGGCTCGGTCACAGATGTAGTGGCATTGGACAGTCAGCGAAATGGTAAATCTAACCGTGCTCAAATGAGATAAGCGATATGCTCATGTTGGGCAAATCCAGAATCTCGATTATCGCTGAACCGGCTTTGGCTTAATCAAAAAAACTGGTGGGGGAGGTGTGACCCCGCGGCAGAAGCCACCCGAACATAACAAATTCTGGCGGCAGGCCAATCCTGCCAGCAAGATTCCCTTAGCGTCTGTTCAACGCTCCCCCATATTTGATCTGCTGGTTTAACAAATCAGCTTTTCAATTCCTTTATCATTAAGCGTAATTCTTCAATTTCGGCTTTTTGTTTCTGGATTTGCTGTTGCAGGAGTTCCTTTTGCATCTGATTCTCCTGTTTTAACTCCTTTACAGCTTCCACCAAAACTGCGGTCAGCTTGGTATAAGATACCGCTTTGTATCCGTCTTTGTCTTCGGACACCAGCTCAGGCAACTCTTTCTCAACATCCTGGGCGATGAGGCCGATCTGTTTGCCTTTGGTAAGTCCCAGGTTCGGGAATTCGTCCATCTTCCATTCATAAGTTACGCCTTGAAGGCTTGATACTTTTTCAAGCGATGATTGCAGCGGTTGGATATCCTTTTTCCAGTGTTTGTCTGAAGAGCTATAGCTGGCGATAGCTCTAAAACCCCCATATACAACCACGTTGTTGGTGCTGAAATCACCCCAAATAAGGGGATTTGAGGTCTGCGAGTTATCAATGTATAGTTTGTTGGAGGCGGTTTCATTACGTCCTGCCTCGTTTCCAAGAAAGACATTCCCCGACCCGTTATTCATACGTCCTGCAAAATCCCCTACAAAAGTATTTTCTTTCCCACTAGTGGTACTGTATCCGGCTGTAAATCCGAGGAAGGTGTTGTAGGTCCCGGTGTTGTTGTTGTATCCGGCTTGTTGGCCGAGAAAGGTGTTAAAACTCCCATATTGGTTTTCATGTCCGGCTTCGTCCCCGACGAAGGTGTTGCTGTTCCCGGTGTAGTTATTGAATCCGGCATAGTTTCCGGCGAAAGTGTTGGTGCTACCCGCGGCATTCCAGTATCCGGCCATACGTCCGAGGAAGGTGTTCGAGGTCCCGGTAGTAGTTTGCTCTCCGGCATTCAATCCGTAAAAGGTGTTGTTGACGCCCTCGGTCCCTGTGGGTCCGGGATTGTCCATGGTGTTCTCATCTAATGCAAAAGCGTTTCCCATGAATACAAACAGGGCTACAAATAGAGGCAAAATTATTATCCTTGTTTTCATGTCTAGATCCTCCTCTGTATGGGTTGTATTATGGTAAGTAAGAATAATGGCCAGCCTGATAATGTGCTCTTTGTCCCTATCTAGGAATACAGAAGCTATGTATTTTTTTCAATTATAATACCTTTTTTGAAAAACGTATGCCTTCAGATGCTACCATAACGTGCATGAACCCAGCATGGCACATCCGCTCAAATTATTCAAGGCTGCCAGATCAATCATTCAACTTTTACGTGTAATTTCAAATAAATGGTTCGTATAGAAAATCTTGTATTGGCTCCTAACAGGCAGAACCGAGCGAGGATTTGATTTCCTGGGCTATCACTTCGGACCTGAAGGGCTTGGCATCGCTCAAAAGACAATGGATAATTTCGTTGAACGTGCGATCCGGCTTTATGAGAAAGGACTGGGGAACCTTGCGGCTCCATCCGGCTCGGGGAGTACGCAAAGCGCTAGGTAAGATGGACACGTACCTGGATACCCCATTCTCTAAATCATCCCTTGTATGACATGGGGTCAAGTCTGCTCTTGACTCACCTTCAAGTCAAGCTTGATTTGTTCGATCCGTTTCGCGAACTTCCGATCCTTAACAGCCCTTTGTTTCGTTCTTTCAATTATCGTGCTGACAGAACTGTACTGGCGAACGTTAAATTCTCGGCCTATGTCGTCTAACTTCCCTCCCTTGAGGTTTCTCATAAGAAAGATGGCAATATTTCTCGGTTCATTGGAAATCCCTCTTCTGGAGATAATAAGGTCCGCTTCTTTAACACCGTATGACCGGCAGACGGTCCTCTTTATCTTCTTAACGTCAGGAGCTAGGGATCTTGATTCCGGCACCTCCACATGACGTTTTTGAACAAAAAATACATTCTTAACCCATTCCAGGAAACCTTCATTTCCAAGAACAGATGGCCACTTCCGTGAACCTAGGACACGATTGATCTCCTCCGAAACTTCTTTAAGCATAAATGCCTTATATCTCTTTAGCGCTTCACTATTTTTCTTTGAAAATATTTTCAGAACATAATCTTTATGGAGCCATTTCCATTTCTCTGATCGACTTAAATACCCCTTGTGGCTGCTCCATTGATAGGATTCGAGACGATCAACAATTCCCGCTTCCAAAGGGTTTCTATGGATATACCTGATCAATTCAAGCAGATAACTGTCAGAATCGACCAAAATGGATTTATAGCGCCCTCTGAAAAGATGTCCATCCAATCCATGAGTCCGATTGAAATACTGTGTATATACGCCGTTAATATGCCTCATACACCTTGATAAATTAGCATCAGGAGTTTGAAGAAGGATATGATAATGATTCCCCATCAAACAATAGGCGACCACCCGCATATTCCACATTTCGACACAATCTTTGAGAAGATCAATAAAGGCATAATAGTCCCCTTTATCTTTAAATATTAGATCACCTCTTCTGCCACGGTTCATCACATGATACCAGGCATCTGGAAACTGAATTCTAAGTGGTCTGGACATATCAGTACATTACTTTATTTTTGCAGGGTGAGTCAAGAGCAGACTTGACCCCATTCTACTGTTCAATGCATCCTTACCTGAGTTAAAGGTGTTGTACTTCACCTCCAATCCTTCATCTTTAAAATATCCTTCTTCCTCGGCGATATACAAAAGCGCCATAGGAATACTGGGTACATACGCAACAGTGAGCTTTTCTGATTTTTGAGGAGATCTTGTGCACGACCACAGAGTGAAAGGCAGAGAACCGGCTATGATGAGCATTATTGAAGCGAGGGAAATCCGTACGCAATATTTTATTAATAAAATATCTGAGCTTCCCGGTTCTTTTCCACATATTCCGGATGGCTCTCCCGGTACGCTTCGAGGTATCCCGGCTTCTGCTCAAGCCAGTCTTTGACCCGAGGATAATCATCCCGGTGATAGTCAGGGTTTTTTTGCCGCCACTTTCTGTTGTTATCTGATTTCAGGGCTGCTTTACAGACAGGTTCTCCGCAGGTGATCTGGCGCTTACCAACTTTTGGGTGAGGAGTGAATTCGGTCTTACAGTAGGGACATTCTTTCATCCTAGCCCTCCTTTGAATAAGAGGAACGAAACGAACCAAACAAATCAAAGGACCAAGATGAATGAAGACAAATTAAAAGGAAAGAACCATAGTTTTTCTATTTTCTCTCAATTACAGGAATTATATGGAAAGCATCCAACGCTGGATGGGAAAGGAAGCTCAAACAGGGAGACTATTATGAGGAAAACAACGAGGGAATAAAATGGAAGGAATCAAATCACACAACATAAACTAACCGGCAACATAACGTGCAT
>JAERTK010000114.1 GCA_016844935.1 Desulfobacteraceae bacterium
GCCCGAACGAAAACTGTCTTTTTCGCCAATCTCTGCGTCAGATAAAAATTTTAATCCTCGAAATACCAAATGTATTCCTGTGGTTAAAATTTTGATCTTCCTTGACCTTGACAAAAAATCCTAGTTTTCGTTCAGACACTATGTAGACATAATCCGATACCTTTTTTAAATCGGCTTTCCAAAATTTCCGATTGCACCATGAACGGCTCTTATTTGCTTTCTTTCTTCAAATGACAACCCCCGCATTTCCTGTAAGCACCGGTTTTCATCTTCTTTTTCGCCAGGTCCTTGTGACACCCTTTGCACTGATAATGATAAGCCTTCTGAAGCATGATGTTGTTGCGTTCCTTATTTTTTGGGTTGTGGCATTCGCTGCATCGCTGCGTTTTCCCCCACGGCACCCAGATATCCTGCCCGTCTTTGTAATCGTGATGGCAATCCCAACAGAATAATCGGTACTGGTACACATGTTCTTTATGGGTGAATTCCACCGGCCCTTTTCGTTTCTTTTTGTACCCCTGGTTATTGAGCAGAATCACGTTGAGATTCCTCTGGCCCGACGTTTTACCCGTCTCATCCGAAGATAGTCCCGTTGTCTGGTTCCCGGCTCGAACCATCTCCACCTGCCATCCCGTAAGGATCAAAGCAATCAACACCAATGGAAACAACGCATTTAAAAATCTTTTTGAATTCATAGCGGCCCCTCCTTAATTTAAATTCAAATCCAGGAACTTATTACCGTTTGATAACAAACTATCCGTGAACCCCGTCAAGGGCCTGGGCAGGATATGCCAGCGTCCCGGGTAGCGGTACGACATATTTCTCTCGTTTCCTGGCCCTGAAATAGTGCGTATATCCCGCATCCCGGGCCATCTTAAGAGCAGCGGGAAAATCTTTCCCCACGTCTTCCGGACGGTGCGCATCCGAACCGAAACAGATGGGGATATCTCTTTCCCGGGCGAGGGTAACAATCAAAGCCGAAGGGTAAATTTCCCCCACCGGTTTTCTGAGCCCCGACGTATTCAACTCCATGCCCATTCCCGCTTCAGCAACGCTATCCAGAACCGGTTGCACCATTTCTTTGAGGTCTTTCTCGGGCGGCCGGTGCCCGAATTTTTTGGGGATATCCAGATGACTGACCACATCAAAAAGCCGGGTCTCCGCCAATTTTGACACCAGTTTGAAATAGGTTGCCCAGGTATCCGTAACATCCACCGAATTCCAAACCTGTTTTACGTCCGGGTTATCGAACCCCCAGTCTTCAATAAAATGCACCGAACCGAGCACAAGATCAAAATCCTGGGTCCCAAGCCACTTTCCCAGGAACGTCTCACACCCTTTGTAATAATCGGCCTCTATGCCAAACAGGACATGGGGTGACCGATGGTCCACCAGAGCGCCCACCATCTCTTGATAATCGCAAAACTCATTGAGATTCATACGGTGTCTGGGATCGTACCCATCCGGATTGGGGGCGTGATCCACAAAACAGATTTCAGGGATTCCGAGGGCGCCGGCCGTATTCCGGTAATCCATCACCTTCCCTTCAGCGTGCCGGCACAAGGGGGTGTGCATATGGTAATCGGGCAATCGATTATTGTTTGGTTTCAGCTCATGCAATATTTTATCTTCCGTAGCCACCTTATTCAACGCAACTCCTGCCCCACATGGATGCCACAAAAATCATTCCGTTTTGGCGGTGGGTTTCACTCTTCGCTTATCCCTGATGTACAGTTGGCCGCCACCCACCAGTTTTGTTTCAAAAATATCGATGGCCCGAATCAGATCACCGAGTTTTTTGTAACCGTAATTTCTGGAATCAAAGGATGCCTGATTGGAAATGTGGGCGCCGATACGTCCCAGGTAGGCCCAGCCGTCATCATCCTGCTCAGAATCGATGGCGTTTCTAAGGAGATTCAAGAGTTTGGTATCCGATTTCAGGGCTTTGCCCATCTGTTTGACCCCTTGCGCTCCATTGGGTTCAGGCTTAGAGGGCCCATCCAGATACAGAAAACGGGAACATGCGTTCACAAAGGGAGACGGGGCCTTGCGCTCACCAAAGCCGATGACTGATTTGCCTTCTGAAAGGACCCTTAACACCAGCGGCGTAAAATCACAGTCCGACGATACAATGCAGAAGGCGTCGATATTCTTCGTATAAAGAATATCCATCACATCAATGGTCATGGCCATATCCGTGGCATTTTTTCCTTTAATGATGTCAAACTGTTGAATGGGTTGAATGGAATACTCATGGAGCACATCCTCCCAGCCTTTAATGGATGATTTCTTCCAGTTTCCGTAAGCCTTCCGGATGCTGACAACACCATATTTCGCCAGTTCGGACAAAATCATGTCGATTTTTTTTGCTGGCGCATTATCCGCATCAATAAAAACGGCGATTCTTTCCTTATGAACTTCCATAAACTCTCCTTATGTCCACGAACCGGTCTGGGGGCGGGGCAATTGTCCAGCCATCATGGCCCGGATATACCGGTTAAAACCATCGTCGTTACCGCTATCCAGTTCTTCAACTTTATTGTGAAGCTGGCTCATGAGATCCTGGTGTTCGAGCATCTCCGACGGGTGCACACCGTAATGCCCGGATCGTTGAAGCAGAACATACGCTTTCTGATCCAGCTCCGGGAGAGACAGGAACGCGTCCAGATCTTCCAGCATGCGGTCCCTGTCCCGGTCCAGATATCCGTCCACATGCATCAAAAGATTCAGGCTGAAATCCGCACACCGGAAATGTGCCGGCATTTCCTCCAGATGGCGCAACAGATCCCGAATTTCAGCAACCGTTTCCAGCTCGTTCATGGGCGTAAAACAACCTTCACGGGCCATGGCCTCCATGGGCGAGTTCGGGGGCAGCGCAAATGTGCGGACCCGGATGAAATCCGGCCGGATCCGGTTCAGGACATGCGCCGTCTCGAGGGCATTCTCATGGCTTAATTCCTTGCCACCCACCCCCGGCATGATATATTCCGAAAGCTCTATGCCGGCCGCCATGACCCTTTGACCCCCTTCAATCATTTCCCCGGGGCTCTCGCCTTTTTGGGTTAACTTTAAAACCTTCACGGACCCGCTTTCAAGGCCCGTATGAATCCGCGTCAATCCAGCCGCTTTCAATGCCCTCAAGGACGTAACACTTTTCCGTTTCAGGCTTTTGGCGCGTGCATAGGAGGTAATCCGGGTTAAGGATGGAAATGCCTCCCCCAGGTGTTTCAAGATCTCCAGGAGTTCCTCCACGGGAAGGATCAGGGAATCGGCATCCTGGAAAAAGGCCGTGGTGACATGTGAACCATTTCGACCGTGATACCTGGCCATTTCATCTATATCTTCTTTTATTTCCGCAACGGACCGCCTTGAAAAAGTCGTTCCTTTATAAGCGGGACAGAACAGGCAGCGGTTCCACGGACAGTTTCTCGTCACACGGACCAGGAGGCTGTTGGCTTCACTGGGCGGCCTGATAACACCTTGTTCAAACATAATCATTCTTCTCCATTATCATTAATCAATCGGTCGCTTTTAGAGGGTTTTTGCAAAAAGAAAAGCTTTATGCAAGCAGTAACTGCACAATTTCAGGAAGGGCATCTTCCACCCAAGAATCCAACATTTCATAGGTTGTGGCATTGATGGGATGGGGCATGACGGCAAAGGGATAGTCGGGAAAACCGTGGGCCACCGCCATGGCTTTACCGGAACTTACGAAAGGCGCCGTGCAGACCACCGAGGTCGGAACATTCAATTTTTCCATGACGATACCGTCGAGCACACTGCCCGAACTGCAGGAGCCTCAATCCCCAATACCGGCCACCACCAGATCAACTTTTCCAGCCAGCGCTTCAGCCATATGCGAGGGAATGGCATGTGAAGGAGAAGGCTTTCTCACAAGGATTTCATCACTGATGCCATGAATCGTCCGTAACCGGTCACTAATCCTTTTCACAAGGTAATCGGAATTTTTCTTTCCATTATCAATGAGCCCGATCCTGAGCCCTTTCAGGGTTTCCGGCCGGCGTGCTTTTTTGAAGGTTGTTTTGACAGGCTCATTGGTAGGATCCAGTACAATATAGGTCATGATGTTTTCCTTCCTTCGGACATGAGGGATTCCAACGGAACCCCGGTGACCACTCACGTTCCGCCGGTGCACATCGCCCCAACGGGCTCCGTCACCGCCCTTGACATGTGACGGCTGAACCATCCGGGCATACAGGCTGAAAATCTGCCGGCGCCACCCCCTGCCATGATCAGCAGGATATGATCCGGGGAAGAAACGGCCCGGACCATTCTTTCATCATCCTCCGGTTCAAGGGGTGATTCGTTCAGCCCTCCTCGTTTCAGATCTGCGAGGGGCCGATGGGCATTTTCGTACAGAAACTCCCTGACACCGTCTTTTGTCCAACCATCCTTGCTCAGGGTTTCATAGTGTTCGGGACAAATGATTACCGCACACTCACAATCTCCGCCCATATTGAAACTTCCCAGGGCCCGCATGCGATCCGCCATGGTATTCAGAATATTTTCAGGCTTCAACGCCACGTGATTCTGTACCTGGTTGGGCCCTTCCGCTGCAAAAAGGGTAACCGCACTCATCTCCTTTTTGAACCCCCGCATCACATGGAGCGGTTTCCATAACCCTGTTTCATTCTCACTGACACAATAGGTATATTTCCCGGGATGCCCCAAGGTTGACCGGTCGAATTCCCTCCCAGCCAGGTTGTACAAGACAAGTCTTAATGCCCTACCCATGGTGGCATTGGCACGATTTCCCGGCCCCATGAGGTTCTGCCCGCTGTTCATGCCGATTGCGCTCGCCACGGGACCGTTCACCACCATCAGTATGGCGGACCCCGCTGTGCTGGCGCAAACCCCGTGTAGGCCGAACTCCGGTCGGGATATGCCTTTTACGGCAGCCACTACCACCGGAAAATATTCAGGAAGGCAGCCGGCCATAACTGCGTTTATGGCCACTTTTTCAGCGGTGAAGACTCGGTTTCTTTCCGGAATGGCCCCCAGAATTTCATCAGGAGGCAATCCCGCAGCACCCAAGAATGCCAGTACCTTTTCTTTAGTGGGCGGAACAATGGGCAGGCCGTCTGTCCACCCTTTTTGATAAAAGGTTTCCAGTACCTGCTCGGGACCTTCGAATTCAATTGCCTGTGACATGAGGGCCGGGCTCATCAAATAAGCCTCCTTTCCCGGTCAAAACAAAAATTCACATCAAAACGGCGCTAATAGGGATTTTCGAAATATCCACAACAAGATAGAGTAATTGGAATTATTCGTCAATGGTTTCAAATACAAGATATCTTAAATGACATCTCAGACAATAAGTGGCTCAGACGTTTTCCAGGAACATGTTCTTACCGGCATATTGCCGGAGGGCCTGGAAATAGGCGACAATTTCGGGAGATATGGAAGTAAATCGAATGTGATATCTGTGCTTATCATTTACCTTTGATTCGATCACTTTTCCGTAGAAGGCTTTGGCGGCCAACTCTTCAGTAACGTTTCCAAGGTTCATTTTAATATTAGTTAATGGCTTGAGGAAATCCTCCAACTCAATTTCCGCATCCTTTTCAGAGAGACAAACGAAATAGCCTTTGCACGATTCCTTTCCAACATCCTTTCCATCAAGGGTGTTGTAAAAGAAAGGAATGTTTCTCTCTAAGACCACCATAAATGTATGTTTTTCTTCCAAAGCAAGGTTATACGGATCCCCAATACCGCCGACTTCGTAAATCTTGAGCGGTGCTTCAGCCCCTTTTGGTATCACTTCCCGCTGTTTGTCGATACGCAGGATTTCGCCTGCCTGCTTTCGTACTGAATCCGAAATTAGAATTTGCCCGCCCACGGAATAAGACTCAATGCGGCTCGTCATATTTACACCGCTTCCCACAACCCCGTACTTGCTGCGCTTGCTGGACCCGATGTTTCCGACAATCACCTCGTCTTCATTCAGCCCTATCCCCATTTCAATTCCGGGAAGTCCTTGAAGGCGGTTCTGTTCGTTAACCTCTGCCATGGCGTTTTGCATTTCAATGGCGCAGGCGACAGCCCGTTTTGCTCTGTCCGGCATTTTTTGCGGAGCGCCGAATATCACCAGGAGCGCGTCACCGATGATTTCGTTAATGGTACCGTTATATTTCAAAAGGACTTCAACCATAATCTCGAAGTAGGTGTTTAAAATCTGAACCACCTGCTCAGGTTCCAACCGTTCGGCAAGAGATGTAAAACCTCGAAGATCGGACATCATGATAGTGACGCTCCGTTTTTCACCCCCAAGGTTCACCATGTCCGGGTTTTCTAAAAGGGTATTCGTCACCTCTTCGGAGAGATACCGGCCAAACATGTTTTTAAGGAACACGGCTCGCATCCGTTCTGAAAGGTCGTGAACGGAAATAAGGACCTTCCCCCAGGTTTTCTCATATCCGGGCGGTATGGAGGCCTTCATCAGTACAGTGATTTCCCTGCCTTTTAGTGTTCTGTTGATGCACTGTATTTCAAAAACCTTTCCTTCCGCAATGCTCAATACCTGCTCTTTCAGAATGTCATGGGACGCGTTCGTTAGAATTTTGTCAAGGCTTTGTGTTAATGCTTCCTTACTGTCTGCCTCGTAAAGCTTTAAAGTCGATTCGTTCACGTCCAGGATCTTGATGATATCCGTACAATGCTTGAGTTTCTCGGGATGATCGTTGAAATACTCTCTGAAATCCTGAATGCCTTTATCTCGTAGCCTGTCAATGTAGAGCTTGACTTCCGAGAAATCTTCTTCCCAAAGTGAAGTGGGGGAATATTCGAACAGGGCGCGATACCGGTTGCTGTATTCTTCCAGCTTTTTATAAGAACTTTCCAGATCTTTGCTCATTTCAACAAAACTGGCCCCAAGGACGCCGATTTCATCTCTCGAACGGATTTTGATGTCCGTTGAGATGGAGAAATCACCCTTTGAAAGTTTTCTGGCCGATTCGGTGAGCCGAATGAGCGGTTTCGAAAACTTGGTTGAGAAGATAAAAACAAACAGAAGACATGCCAAAAGAAAAATGAGGGACGTCAGAATGGATCGGTAAATCATCCCTTTTATCTCTTTGCGAATCTGTTTTCGGGAGACCTCGATCTCTTTTTCAAGGAGTTTCATTGTGTAAATGAGCCTTAACACACCCCAAGGCTCTGTGCTGATCTGCAAAGGGTTCACGATTTCAACGACCGATTCATCTCCCTCCCTGTATGTCATTACCGCTATCTTGTTCTGGTCCAGGGCTCTCTTGTCGCGCACCCCGGTTAGTTTTCTCTGGGTGAGATCCGGCCGGTGCGTGTCAATAAAGGCCACACTAAGGGAGTTCATCAAGATAGCGTACTTGATTTCCTGATTGCTCTCCGCGCTTTCTCTGAGGACCTGCATCACCCCTGACAGATTAAAAGCGGCCAGGTCATTTTCTATCTGTTGCGACAGATTGATGGTAAAACTTTTTCCCCGCTCTATGAGGTTTGCCCGCATGAGCGCAATCCTCTCGTTCAGCTCCATCTCCAGAATTTTTCTTTGGCTCGAAATCTGGATGTAGGACAATACGGCTACCAAAATGACCACCAGGAGCTATGACCGCAAATGGCAGTTGGCATAACACAACCCTTCTTAATTATAGATTTAAAAATCCATCAGTTATCAATCTGTAAAGTATATGATTTTACAAAAGTGGAGGTATCCTACTAT
>JAERTK010000115.1 GCA_016844935.1 Desulfobacteraceae bacterium
GTTTTAAAAAGAATTTAACACGTCCATCTTTGCAATCACCATGAAAATTGCCATAACCTATGGATATACAGTCTAAATCATGATTTAACACGTCCATCTTTGCAATCACCATTTTCAGGGTCGGAGAACCTGCTGGAATGGTGTCACCGCCGGTTTTGACGGAACCCATCCATGGCGGTGATGAATGGCCACCCCCCTTGTAAGTTCCTGGAATTAAATTTTATTTTTTCACAAAATTTGCTCTCCTTTTAATGCGAAAGGAGGTTCTCCTGAATACTGCAACGAACTGAGGGAATCCGTGTAAAATTGTGACTGAGGGCGCTGTGTAAAGATGATCTGTTGCAGTTGGAGTGATACCAGGGTACACAGAAATTGCTCGAAGTACGCGATGTGATAAGCGTAAATCACCGTGCAAGGGCTGAGGGTTATGTTATTTCGTAGGGATGATGCTGTGTTTAGAAAGGGCTGCGATCTATTTCGGAGATATCATGATTCCAGTTCCTGGATTTGTTCCAAATCCGGAGCGTAAGGCCCCTCTGTCCTGTAGCTTCTGCCGGGACGGATATTAAGGACCTTTGCCTGGTGGAAAATGCGGTCAACAATGGCATTGGCTATTGAAGGGTTCCCAAGGGCCTCTCCCCACTTTTCAAAACTGATGCCCGTGGTAAAGATCATGGCAAGTCGCTGATGACAGGCACTGATCAGATCAAACAGAAGACTGGGGTACTCCGGTCGGGTTCGAATGAAGTCCACCCGGTCTATAATCAGCAAATGGGCGCGTGCAATGCGCGAAATGACTTCATCCGTGGTGTCGTCTGCCAATGAGGCATAAAGCAGAGACAGGATGTTCTGAAGTTTAAAGAATGAAACGCGATACCCTGCTTCGCATGCTTTAACACCCAAAGACGTGGCGATATGGGTTTTCCCCGTTCCGGTTTTTCCAAGAATTAGAACCGTTTGTCGATTAACAACAAAATCGAGTTGCATGATATCCTTGAGATATTCCACGTTGAGGCCGGGTTGAAATCCCCAATCGAAGTTTTCAAGGTCATTGTTCTCGGGAATTTGGCCTGTTGTATTCTTCTATGGAAAGACCGCTCGGCCACGCCACGAAGCTGGTGCTGAACCAACCGGTCAAGGAATTGCAGGTGCCCGATTTGATTGTGATGCGCCTCCTCCAGGGCGGCCTCCAGGATATCCGCCATATCTTTGAGACGCAATGCGCGAAGGTTCTGTTTGATTTTTTCCAGCGCGGAAGGCTTCATTCTTCCTCCTCATGGGATTTGTTGATGATATTGTCGTAGAATTCAGGGTCCTGTTCTTCAACGGCACAAGAACGAAGCCAATCCCGGATGTTTTCCGGGGTGGGCGCCGTGACGACCGCATTTTTCCGGTGTCCTTTACCCTTTATGATTCTGACGATGGCATCGGCACTGTAAGCTCCGTAACGCTGTGCGTGTGCCAGAGCCCCTGTCACCACATCCGCACCATGGCGGTCAACAAGGGAGAGGATCCGCTGAAGATGGTACCCCGCGGCCGCTCCCCGGTGCTTTTTGAGCCCGTCATAATAGCTAAGGGCGGGTTTTCCCAGCCGAAGGAAAGCGTGTTTCAGCAGTTGTGTCTGTCCGGACAGTTTTTTGTAGATGGCTTCATGTTCCGGAAGCACCTGCCGTTGATGCCGACCGTCAACATAGGTGTGTTTGGCATCCAGTTGCTGGTTCACCCAGATCTCCAAATGGTCCTTGAAAAGCCTCACCTCGGCGGTTTGACCGACAAGGTTGGGACTGGCGCTGTAACGATTGGTATCAATGGCCACGCAGAAATCGGTATGGATCAACCGATCGACCTTTTTGAAAAAGCGACCGCTGATCTCATGAGGCAGGAGGTTCAGATACGGCCGCTCCCTTACAAGTCGATCCACCGGCCGCTCTCTGAGGGTTCCGTGGATGCGCACATTGGCGGTTTTATTCCGCCAGATATCCGCTCTTCGATTCAGATCTTCCATATCCTGGAACTCCCTCCCTTCCAGAAAGTTATGTTCGATGTAGTGAAAAGGACGTTCCACCTTTCCGTGCCGTTCTTTTCGGCCGGGTGGTAGAATGACGATCCGAAAGCCGTACTGATCGGCAAATGACTTAAATTGGGGATTGATCCAGACTTTGCCAGGACCGACATGCCGGCCCACTGTGGTCATATTATCATAGGTCATGGTAACCGGGACCGCTCCCAGTTCCTGGAAGGCCATTTCATGGAGCTTGATGACGCTTTCAAGGGTTTGGTCCGTAAAATGCCGATGATACAGCCAACGGCTGAAGCACAACACAATGGAACCGGTCTGAACAACCGTGCGTCGTCCTCCCATGGTCACCGGGTGAGGACTCCAGTCCATCTGCCCTTCTTCTCCCGGCGGATGATCGATGGGAGGTCTTGGTTTCCTATAAGGCACTGGCCGAATGGTACGGATATAGTCCTTGAGGATGGTATATCCACCGTCATAACCGAGTTCTTCGATCTCTTCCTTCACCCGCACGGCTGAAAGGCGTTTGTCACGAACAAGAAATCCGATTTTGCCCTTATACGGATCCAGCTTACTGGGTCTTTTTTGTGAGACGGGGGCACTGGGACAGGAGCCCTGCCTGAGAACCCGCCGCACGGCCTTTCTACTGACACCGGATTTTTTTGCGGTCTGCCGAATGGAACCGGTTTCTTTGAAATGCTTCAAAACAAGTTCTTCTTGTTCTTCTGTTAGACGACTCATTTTTCCTCCCCGTTAAGAATCTGTTCAATGTCATGGATCTCTGATTTTATCTGAAGCAGATAAGACTTGAGTTGGGCGTTTTTATCGTGAAGCGCCAGTCTTTTTTTTAAAACTGAAATGAGTTTTCTGACATTCTTAAGGGCCGAAAGACCTGCCAGTTCCTCGTTTAAAAGTGCCAACGCTTCTTTTGGCGCCTGAAGAAGGAACTGTTTTTCCGCTGGTTCCCTGGTTTTACACCAGAGGTCAATCAACATATGGATTTCCTTAAGATTGAGGTTATGTCGCACAATAGCGGCGGAAAGGTCTGTCTGGTTGCACGGCGCAACCCTTGAAAGGGGCACGGCGGCCCCTGCAGGAAGAAGTTCGAGAGAAAGGTCTTCCAAAATTTCAGGACCAAGCCTGCGGATAACCATCAACCGTCGATTGACCCAGGATTTATGATGATCCAGAAGTCTTGCCACCTGGGTCTGTTTAAGGCCATCCTGATCCACCAATTCCCTGATCAGCAAAGCCTCTTGTATATAGGAAAGGCCTTCTTTTCGGTTCATGAGATACATCATGATTTTGGCCTGTGTCAGTTCTACATGGACAAAAATCGCTCTAATGGATTCCAATCCAAGGCTTTGCGCTGCAAGATATCGTTTAAAACCATCGATGAGGATATAGGGCCTCTCTTCTCCCGTCAGAACCACGGGTGTCAGTTGCCCCTGTTTTTTCAAGGAATCGGACATATTT
>JAERTK010000116.1 GCA_016844935.1 Desulfobacteraceae bacterium
GGCAGAGGCCGCCGAGAGCAACAGCAAAATATTGCCGGCGATTAAAAAAATGATAAGGGATGTTGAATTCACGGCAAAGATATCGACCTTGTTTCGTTCAGCAGAAGCAAGATAAATGCCAACTGTCATTTGCGGTCATAGACCAGGAGCGTAATAATGCCCATGAGTTTCCATCGGATGCTCCATTTGACCATTTCATGATCTCTGGTATCTTTTTCCACCACCTTGTCATGCCCCTCGCTTATAAGATCTTATATCTAAGACGAACTTTACCCGCAACCTAAAAACGAATAGAATTCAGGATGCAGGCGTTAGCACCGCCTCTGGCCAGCGCCCATCAGACCCAAAAAAAGCGACATCATTTAACCTCCAAATTATGATGATGCTTCTCAAGAATTGGATTATGCGATTTATTGGTTTCAGTTGACGGCATGTAGCTTATAAGATACAATCCTTCACATGATTGAAATCAGAAAATATCAAGATCCCCGCGGCCGTGCGCCTTACGACCACTGGTTCAACAAGCTTCGCGACAAGAGAGCAAAAAGCCGCATCCAAATTCGTGTTGACCGGTTGGCCATTGGTCTTGAAGGAGATTCCAAATCAGTTGGCGGCGGCGTTCGCGAATTGCGAATCCCGCAAGGAAAGGGATATAGAGTTTATTATGCCCGCGATGGTGAGACATTGGTGCTGCTTTTATGTGGCGGCGATAAGTCCACCCAATCCCAGGACATTGGAAAGGCAAAACAGTACTGGAGAGATTATCATGGCAAATAAAGAACGATCGGCAAAATACAGTCCCGCCGATTATCTGAAAACAAAAGAAGATATGGTGGAATATATAAATGCTGCCATGGAAGATGGAAATGAACGGGTGCTGCTGATGGCGTTGCGCAATGTGGTGGATGCGCTCGGTGGAATGACCCGGTTGGCAAAGGAGACGGGACTCAAACGCGAGAGTCTCTATCGGACTCTTTCAGAGAACGGCAACCCCCGTCTTTCCAGCCTTGTTGCCATGCTTCATTATATGGATTTGGAGTTGGCCGTGAGACCGCGCCATTCTTCTCAACTTTGATATGGGTCTGTGGGATGTGACGGAATAGATGTCGGCAACCGATCAGAACGTATACCGCAATTCAAGCATGAAATTGATCCCCGGCATGGGCGTGTCACCGGGAAGCTCACCCGGGCCGGTGGGCGTAGTATAATTTTTGTTGAAGAGATTATAGACCGCTGCCCGCGCCTCAAGACCCTTCAGTTCCTTGAGAAAATTTTTGGCGATGAGCGTGGCGTTCACAATGGCATAGTCTCCGGGATCATCCCGTGTGTCATTCGGGTTCCGAACCCAACCACCCCTGTAAAGGAGGTAGGCATTGAGGTTGAGATATTTGTTTAAGCGGACATTCCCCGTAAAGGTCCCCAATCGGTCAGGTTTCATCCAACCTAAGGTTTTTGAATCAGAAGGATAATCGGTTTTCATCTGCGTGTAGTTCATGCTGAGATAAGTCCCCCTTCCAAAGTCATATTTCATCTGCAGCTCAACACCGTGACGTGAATATTCTTTACCGTTAATATACTTGTATGTGGGAGGATTTCCTGAAACATCGACATTAATACTATCTTTAAATTGGTTGCGAAAAACGGTCACCTGGCCGCTGAAAGGAAGGAGGTTGGCCCCGAAACTCAACTCAAAGGTGTCTTGCGTCTCATTCTTGAGGTCCGGGTTCCCAAAGGCAGGATTATAAAGATCAAGGAAATAGGGAGCACGAAAGGCCCTGCCATAGAGGAATTTCGTATAGTAGTCCTGATAAAAATCCCAATTAATACCCGCTCGCGGGCTGAACTGGCCCCCGGATTTAGTATAATAGTCGTAACGCCCCCCGACGGTGAGACGGAGGTTGTCCAGGATATCCCAGATATCTTCCACATAGGCGGCGTAGACGTTTCTTTCTTCGTCGAGGGGAGCGCTCTTCCCAGCCGGCAAGTCCTGGACCGAGGGAAGCGGCATGTAAACAAACGGAAAGGAAACCGGGTATACATTCCCTTTCGCTTTGTTGTCATAGGATCTCTGTCGCTCGAAGGTGATACCGCCCACAATGGTGTTGGAGTCCACAATCTCGTATACAACCTGCGCTTCGGCGCCCATACGGCTGTTCTTATTTTTTGTTTCAGAAATTCTGTTTACCGAGTTAATTATCGGCCCCCTCGGGGTCATCATCAAAGACCCCTCGGGAAACGCTTGATTGGCCATATCTTTAGAACTCTGGTTTCGATAGGCCTTCACCATGAGGTCCATCCCTTCGGTAGGCGTTACGTCATAGGTGAGATTGAGATAGTATTCTTTGTTATGCCAGTTGGAGTAATTATCCAACGTCGGCGAAGTAAAACCGAAAGGAAGATCTCTTTTCCTGTCAATATATTTCCCGTCAAATTTGAATCCTGCGTATTTAACCGTGAGCTGAGCGTCCCAGTCATACTCATCCCCTTTCATGCTCCCCGGCGCCAGAGATGCGTGGGTACCGAAACGCTCATCCAGCACGCTTTGCCGGTCCTGGTCCACGTAGCCGCGAAACCCATCCGTGGTGCGGTAGTTTGCATAAGCCGCCACCTCAAGTCCGTTAATATTTTTTCCGAAAAGGGCGCTGCCTTCAAAAGTATCGAAGCTGCCCCCACGTGCGGTGAGCTGCAGCCCATCAACATCATCCCCCCCTTTTGTGATAATATTGATGACCCCGGCCATTGCCCCTGAGCCATAGAGGGCGGATGCTGGGCCGCTCACAAACTCGATCCTTTTGACATTGTCCAGATCCAGGTTGGCATAGGTTTCTATTGCGCTTCCATAATAAGCATCATTCACCTGATGACTGTTCACCATGAAAAGAATCATGGAACTCATGGAGCCTGCAGCGTTTCTGGCATAGACCATCTCACCCCGCCACATCTGCCAGACGTACCAGCCCGGAACTGTTTCGATCACCTCTTTGAGATACCTGGCACCCATCTGGCGAATCTGCCTGTCCGTAACCACGTAGACGGTGCCAGGCGCCTTCTCGATTCTCTGGGGGATTTTGGAAGGGGTGATGACGTACATCTCTTCCTTGAGGTATTTAAGCTCATCATCCAATTCATCTTCTTTGGCGAGGGGATTCTCCACGGGTTCCTCAGGAGAAGCAACCCATGGATGCAACAAAAAAAAGACCGGTATCAACAGTATCATGGCGTAGCGAAACATCTTTGATCCTGTCAGGAAATTTTTCATTATTGGGTACCCTCCATCCAAGGATTTACAGAAATCTATTCAACAATCCGGTTGACCGTGCTCAAAGCCATCTCCCGGTATTTCAAACCGTACTCGTTGGCCTTTTTAAGGTTAAAGAAAATATGAGAACCCGCCGGCAACTGAACTTTTTTCTTAACCACATCCTTGGCTAACACCTCCCGAGATATGGCTGCTGCTTGCCGGCCCGTGGTCGGGTTGTCAACGGAAACAATCACCATGGCCCCATATTCGGCAAATGCATTGTGGTAGGATAAAACCGGTATTTTGCTAAGGTCGCATTGTTTAAATACCTTCATCAGGGATTTTTTATCCGACATGACCACGGGATCGCTTATGAGCCACAGTGCATCGATTTCCTTCAATAACCCGCTCAATTCCGGAAAGATATCCCTCCTTTTGGAAAGAGGCCTGCCGGTGATCTCAACACCCATCTCTTTCCCCGCCAACTGGGCTTCCCTGAACCAGTGCTTGTTGTATTTTGGGCTGTACAAAATACCGATTCTATTCAGCCCGGGGAAAATATAGCGATAGAGCGTGATCTGCATTTCCGGGTTCAGTTCGCTGGAAACACCATAAGTCTTTTTGGCCAGGGGCAGGCGGTGCCAGTTGAGGATGGAGGAAAAGACAATGTTCCTTTCACTGATAAATTTGTTGGCAAGGAGATAGGCCTTGGTTCCGATGCAATAAACCAAGTCGGGATACTCGTCGTAGAGAAAGTCCTCAATCTCCCCGAGTTTCAGTTTCTTGTTCCCCAGGTCGACTTTAACAACAGGTGTTGGAATGGACTTGGTGAATTCTTCCTGAACGATTTTGTATTTATCAACCGCTGCATTGGAATTGATCACCATGATCTTGGGGCCTTCATCAGCGGATAATAAGCTGAGAAGGAAAACAAGTCCTATGAAGATAATGAGTTTTAAAACCTTCATAAGCTCTCCAATTTCGACCGATCCGATGAATCAAGCTCCTGCCAGCCGTCCAGACCCAGCATCCTAATTCTCCTCTTACCATCAGAATCCGTAGGCATATTCCTGATCATGTCTATCATCTTCGTGCTGTTTTCCTTAAAACCTTGCGGCAACGCCAGTATGAGCCGTAACGTCTCCTCTCCCTCGGCCAGGACCTTCATCTTGCTGCAAAGCCTGGGATTCACCCCCTTCAGCTCATCGAAGGTGTTCTCGGATGCAAAGGCCAATTTGGCCATGCCGAACCCCACGGACATGAGCGCATCAATATCTTTCGGCACAGTCAGTACTTGGATAGGGTGTTTTGCATATTTTCCCTGCAGCATCATTTTGAGGGCGCTGGTGGTATGCTGAAGGCTGCTGGCGGATGCAATGAGTCCGGGTTTGGCGGCTTCGATATCATCAGGCTTTTCACCGGTTACCAATATCTTCCGCTGGTACTTCTTTCCGTTCCTCACCCCAGTGAGAGCCGGTGTAAGCATGTATTTCTTATGGATGTGGCGGTAATGCCAACTTGAAAGAAGTAGCAGACAGTTCTCCTTGCCCTTAACCTGTTTTTCAAAGACATCCCTAGCGCTGAAAGGTTGGAATTCATAGGGGCCGATTTTGGAGAAGTACCGGTCGAACTCCATTTTAAGAGATTTGAAATTGTTGATGTTGGCTTCAGAACTGTAAAAATAGATTTTGATTTTTCCTTCTCCTGAAGAAATTACACAAAAAATTGCCAAACCCAGGAGAAGGATTGCACTCATGCAGGAGAGAGGCCGGAAATGGCCTTTTGTTGACTGTAAGCTAATCATAATATTCTCTTGACTGAAACTGCTGACATGATACAGTTGAACATTGCCCGTTTACGGTACATACGGTAAACATTTCTTTCGGGTTTCAATGTAGAAGGTTCCCATAGGTCTTGAGAGCAGGCAACACCATGACCCTCGAACCACATTCTCCCATTCAAATCGACCTGGTTCAGTTTAAGTTCCATTTGAATCTCCCCGGTCATGACCCCCTTAGCCTTCATTTCGATACCCCTTCCCGCCGGTTTTACCTTTCGGTGATTGCCCTGGTGGGGGAAGAGATGAAAAAAAATAGCGGCAGTGCCTCCGTGCCGCTTGAACCCCATTCCGAAATCCTGGCCCTTTTAAACGAAACCGTGGGAGGGGGAAAGGGTTCGTCGGAAAAGAAAAAACTCATCTCTCGCATCTATAATAAATGGAAAAGCGCCCTGCCGGATTTGGAAAATGCCCCTCTTTTCAATGTCGTGGGTCATAAGAAGGGGTATGACGACGGGGTGGCGCGGGTCTACCATTTTGACAGACAAACCAAGGATCTGTGGGCCAATCTCTTTGAATACCGGGGAAGCCGCCAAAAGGTGAGACTTCGGGTCGCCGTGGAAAAACTCGGCCTCGAAGTCAATGATCTGGAAATTGTTTTTGATGGAGGCGACGGTGTTCAGGATGGCGGACCCTGGGAAAGATTCCTGGCATCCCTTTCGGATGTTTACGGGCCGAAAGAAGCCTCTTTGAGCCATTCCACATCGTCTCGCGGAGCGGATGGCGGGTCCGTGGTGGAAGTGCTCAAAGATTTTCTGACCCAAAAAGGGGGAATTGAAAAGATCTCCCTGGAAGACCGTCTTGCGCTGATCGCAGGTCTAGCCGGTGCGCCGAATGCCGGCCGACAATGGGCGAACGCAGAAGACGGGAGACGGTCAACGGACCCGGAAATACCTGAAGCTGTGAGTGTATCTTCGGATTACGAAATGCGCATCTCAACCATGACGGTGAAAGGCATTTCAGGTGATGGAAACGCTTCCGACATCTATGCGGCCCCTGAAGTGAAAGACGGCGCGCCGCCGTCCTCCCGGTCGGATGTCTACGCCCTGGGGGTTTTGTTATACCAGATGGCGGTGGGGGATCTTTCAAGGCCCCTTGACCCGGATTGGAAGCTGGCCGTATCGGATGTGGTGCTGCGGGAGGACATCGCCGCCTGCGTTGAGAAGCTGCCTGAAAAGCGACCGAGCGATCCCATGGCGGTGATTGCCGGGCTTAAAACCCTGGGTGAACGCCGCAGGATTTTACTCCCGCAGCAGGGCTTTAAAACGCGGAATGCCACTTCTTTTGGAAGAAGGAAAAGGAGGTGGATCGGTTGGGGTATTGCCATGGCGGCCATTCTGGCCCTGCTGGCATTTCCGGCATGGTATTATCAGAAAGTGAGCCGGGCCGAAGCTGCCAAGAAAGAGGCGTACGAAACGAATCTTCCGAAGATACAGGAGTTGCTGGAGCAGGAAAAATACGTGGCAGCCTATGCGCTTGCCCGCGGGACCGAAAAGCTCGTTCCCGATGATCCGACCCTTCAGCAATACATTCAGGACGCCACCAACACGTTCGACATCGAAACCATGCCGGCCGGCGCCACGGTTTCCTATCGACCCTACGCTGATGTGAATGGTCCGTGGGTGGATTTGGGGGTAACACCCATCAAAAAGGCCGTGCTTCCGGTGAGCATGACCCGCTTTCGCATTAAAAAGAAAGGATATGCGGAAAGGGAACTGCTACGGCCGGTGCTACCAAGGAATGCCCTTGGATATGTGACATTTAGGGAAATCATCGATCCCTTTCAGTTTAATCTGTACGAAAAGGGACGGGTTCCGGATGGAATGGTCCCGGTGGATGGCGGCCGGTTCAAGGTGCCCATAAAAGGTGTACGGAATAAGCCGGTCTCCGTGGACGGTCCCTTCTTTGTTGATCGCTTCGAAGTGACCAACCGGGCCTATAAGGAGTTTGTGGACGCGGGAGGATATGGCAACCCCCGGTATTGGACGGAGGAATTTAAAAAGGACGGCCGAGTGATCCCTTTTACTGAAGCCGTGAAAGCGTTCGTGGACCGAACGGGCCGACCGGGACCCGCCACTTGGGAATCGGGCAGTTACTCGGAAGGAAGGGATGATTACCCGGTCTCCGGTATCAGTTGGTATGAAGCCGCGGCTTATGCCCGTTTTCAGGGCAAAACCCTTCCCACCATTTACCATTGGGCCCGGGCTCTTTTCCCCAAAAACGAGTTTTTTACCCCTCTGACGCCGTCCCTTATTCCCCAAAGCAATATCGAACAAACGGCTGTTGCCCCGGTGGGAAGCTACCCGGGCATGGGAAGCAGCGGTGCAAAGGACATGGCCGGTAATGTGCGTGAGTGGTGCTGGAACGCCAACGGCGAAAACCGTTATTGCCTGGGAGGCTGGTGGCAGGACCCAGCCTATGTGGTTACCGAGAGTCGTGTGGTGTCTGCCTGGGACCGCTCTCAGGGAAACGGCGTTCGATGCGTCCTCTACCCTGGGGATGCACCCCCTTCAGCCGCTCATTTAAAACCGGCGGATCTGCGATTTCATGACCCCTATACCATTCCCCCCCGTTCCAAGGAATCCCTGGAAACCCTGAAAACCATGTTTGCCTATGAAAAGGGACCGCTGCATCCTATTGTGGAATCCCGAAAAAAAGGGGGCAAAGGGTGGATCAGGGAAACGGTAACCATCGATGCGGCATATGACAAGGAACGATTGATCATCCATCTGGATCTGCCTGACCGTTGTAAGCCCCCCTACAAGGCGGTGATCTATTGGCCCGGGGCCAGTGCGCTGTATCACCCCGAGTTTTCGCGAAATTTTCTCTGGGAACCCTGGGATCTGATCCCGGAAAACGGCCGGGCATTGATCAGTCCTATCTATAAAAATTGCTTTGAACGTGGTGGGGGAAAGCCCATCAAAGGAAAGAAGACCTGGCGCCAACGCCGGTTTGATCGCTTGAACGATCTTCGGCGAACCATCGATTATCTGGAAACCCGAAAAGACATCGACACCCGGGGCCTTGCATTTTTGGGCTTATGCTGGGGGGGAATCGAGGGACCCAGGATTTCGCCTTACGAAGAGCGGATCAAAACGCTCATCCTCGTTTCTGGGGCCATCTACATTCCCATAGCATTGTCTAAGCCCAAGGCTCTGACGCAAGCCATGACAAAAGTTCCGGTACTCATGCTCAATGGGAAATATGACTTTATTTTTCCGGTAAAAACCCACCAGAAACCTCTCTATGATCTGATTGCCACCCCGCCGGAACACAAAAAGCATGTTATCTATAATTGTGGCCATCTGCCGCTTCCCCGTGCTCCCATGATGAAGGAAATTTTTGCCTGGCTGGACAAATATCAAGGACCCCTAGATTGCAGGGGAGATGCTGGGACCCACGAATCGTTTGCAAGACGATAGCGGCATGAAAGTCCTGCCAAGGCCTAAATCGTCAGCACGGATTCCCGGTATTGGGAAACCTTCTCATCTGACGTAAGCAGCAACATGCCTTTTAATGATGACGTGGGAGGTTTATCTCACAACAGCCAAACCAACCTATGAACAATTGGAAAAAAGAGTTCGGAAATTGAGTGAGGCGAAACCACCAGATGTCCCGTCTATGCTGGCGATGTCTCCAAGGGTTGGGTCAACAGAAATTTCCCTTTCTCCACCCATCCCTTAAGAATATTGGCAATTTCCAGAGATTTCTTGTGGGAGGAAACGGGAACCGAGGGGATGTCCTGCGCGTTGACGCGGATCAGACCCCTTTTGAGCTCGGCGTAGCTGACCTGTTCCAGACTTTTTCCCTGTATCTTGGGATAGTCATTCCCGTAGTCAATAACCTGGGTAAAAAGATCTTCATGGGAGACACCCATGTAGGCGCCATTTCTGCGGCCAGAACAGGAATGGGAATGCCGAAGCCCACAGACCGGCAAAATCTGGCTTCGTCTCTTCGAGAGGTATTGGAGAGGAAATAATTTTTGGGTTTAGGCTTGGGCCAAATGCTGCCGGGCGCAGGCGACGAGGTGTCCCCGGAATTTCCCCGGTCTCAATCCGACCGGCCTGATCCCCCCTTATCCTCGGAAACGGGCAATAGCGGTTTATAAAGAAAGATCGCCAGGGCTCCCGCCACATACATGCCCAACCCGAACACTCCGGATGTTACGAACATTGAACTATAGAAATCCCCCATGGCATCCTGGATCAGCAGGGCAATGGTCATGGCCAGCGTACTGTTGCGCAGTCCGGTCTCAAGGGAGATGGCCCGGGTCTGGTAATTATTAATCCGAAACAATTTGGGAAAGAGAATACCGAAAAGCATGCCCAGCATGGTCAGGGAGAAAATGGTCGTATAGAATTTAAATCCGTAGCGGGCGGTGTCGGCAAAGGCATGCAGGTTGCTCAAAACACCGACGATGATCAGAACCAAGAGAGAGATAATCCCGAGAGCTGAAAAAAACGGGGTGGCTTTTTCCGCCAAAGACTTCCATTTGCCCCGGATCGCCATTCCAACCATCAGGGGGATAATCACGAGGATTAAAATGGTCTGGATAACGGCTTTTACCGGAATAACGATCTCGGGTATATGGGCGCAGTACAGGGCCAACAAAAGGGGCGTCAAAACAATGGACATGACCGTGGAAAAAGAGGTCAGAGAGATGGAAAGCGCCAGATCCCCTTTGGCATAATAGGTCATCAGATTTGAAGTGACGCCACCGGGAATGGCCGTAATCAGGATCATTCCCACGAAAATAAACGGGTACTGCTCGTGAAAGCCCAGCAGACGCCCCAGGCACATGGCCAAAAAAGGCATAAAACCGAATTGAAGTATCTCCCCGAGGATGATGCCTCGCGGCTTTATGAAAACCAGTGCGAACTCTTTGAAAGTCAGGGTCATACCCATTCCCACCATGACAAAAAACAACATCAAAACGATACAGATCTTGAATATGCGGTCGAGTCTCACCTGTTCGGGTCCGGATATGAATTTGGCGATTTTGTAGGCTTCACCATCGACCATGGTTTCCATGATCTTCACTTTGAAAACCATTTTGTTGCCCGAAATTCCGTCCAGACCGGCATAGGGTGAATCCCCGTCTTCCGCCAGCGTTGAAGGATCCGCGGGTAAAGAGAGGATGTATAGTTCTCCATTCAATTTACGCAAAAGGTAGATACGGGTTTCACTCCCTGCGGTCTTTTCATTAATGCATTTTATGATCCTCAAATTCCCCACGAATTCCGTTTGATCGGCCCGGTTCCAATCCAAATTTCTTGAATGATGGGTCAGCTTGTCAAGCAGAGAGCTGTCGCCCTTGCCGATGCCAATCCCGGAAAACTTGCGGTAAAGCGCTTCATTGGCCCCATCATCGGCAAAACCCATGGCAGGGAGCCCTATGGCCATCATCATAATAAAAGCCAGAGCCCACTGAACCGGTCGGAAACAGTCATGCTCATCGCCTATTTTCACTGGATTCAACCCCCGTGACTTTCTTTTCGTTTTTTGAGGTCCAAAGCGGCTTTAAAACCTTTTTCCCGAATGACTTTTATTTTCTGACGGGTTTCATTGAGTTTAAAAAACCGTTTTCCGTATCTTTTTAGCCAATCCTTTCTGATCTCGAAACCCAGCCCGGGTTTTGTAAAGGGATGAAGCATCCCGTCCTTATCCGGCATAATGGGATCAATGATCCCCTCTCTGAATTCCGGAATCCAGGAAGGTTCTTCCAGAGGGTATTCCAAGGGCAATTGATTTTGCGGGTCGGATAGCACCATATTCCAGTTGATGTAGAATCCGATGCCGTTGGTCCAGGTATGGGGTGTAAAAAGCCGGTCCTTTCGGCGGCACATCTCCATGACCTGGTGAACCTGGGCAATGCCTCCGGCAAAGGTGGCATCCGGCTGGTACATATGAAAACAATCTTTTTCAAACATGATTTTAATTTCATCCCAGCCGTAGTTCAGCTCGGCGCCTGCGATTTTCACCCGTGACACCTTTTTTAGAGCCGCATTGCCGTCATAATCCCTTGAATCCAGGGGTTCTTCCAACCATTCGATCCCATTGTCAAAGCACGCTGCGGCAAAAGCGGTGGCACGCTCAAGATTCCAGGCCGGCACTCGATCGACGATGGAGACCAGCCACCCCTGGTTTGCGTCCACACCCAGAACGATTTTATCCCCTACCCCTTTACGAATGGTCTCAATGTGACGGATATCATCTTTAAGTTCAGTATTTTTCACGCGCAGTTTGGCCGTTTTGAAACCGCGCTCTACCATGGCCAGAAGCTCCTGAACACGCTGCTCCGGTGGGTGCATCTCACCGGTTGAAAGGTATACCGGCACAGACCGCGCTTTTCCGCCTAACAGTTCATATACCGGTTTCCCTTTGGCTTTGCCTAATATATCCCAGCAGGCCGGTTCGATCCAGAAGTTGCGCCATCCTAAGAAACCGGCCTGTTTCAGAAGATTTTGAACGCGATTGATATCCGTGGGGTCGGCCCCCATCAGATAGCCTCCCAGCAGATCACCCAGACCGGCCCTTTCCTTTCCCATGGCCGAACCGGCGGAATAACCTTCAATACCTTCGTCGGTAACGATTTTAATCAGAGTGAAGCGATTGTGCGTCTGGGGATATCCCGGTATCCAGGTGGGCCAGAATGTCTCTTTGAGAGGGACGGAAACATGGTAAAGTTCAATGGCGGTGATTTTCATGGGTCCTCCCTTTCATATACGGTGTTGGTGGATAAAGAACCCTAAGAGTAAAACCCTATATTTTCCGACAACTTAGATCACGTCTCTTTGCCAATGTCAAAGGCCTTCCCGATAAATTCTCCAACACCGTGATATCGTCGGAATTCAGGGCTGTAGACAACGGGCCGTATGATTTCCATCTCCGGATCTCCATCATCATTCAGCATATTGTCATCGATTTTGACATCGCAAATCTCACCCACAAATTGGGTGTGCAAACCGATTTCGTAGTGATGAATGAGTTTACATTCCAGGACCATGGGGAACTCCGCCACATAGGGTGCATCCACTAGTTCGGATTTCACGGGCGTCAAACCGGTTTTTTCGAATTTATTCACCTTTCGACCCGTTGCCATGCCGAAATAGTCGGCCTCTCGAACGTAGTCTTCAGAGGGTACACTAAGGGTATAGGCCTGGCGGCCCATGATATTTCCATAGGTATAGGTGGCCTTTCGAAGGGAAATGGTGACACACGGCGGCTTGGAACAACAAATACCACCCCAGGCAATGGTCATCACGTTGGGTTCGCCCTTTGCATCATAGGATCCCACGCACCAGACCGGCGAGGGAAAAATGAGGGTTCTGGCTCCAAATGATTTTTTCATGTGTTTAGACCTCCGTATTATCATTTCGAAATCGTGACATCCAGTTCACTGCCTTCGCCGTCAGAATCCGCACCAGGATGTACAGTGGAATAAAAACAAACGCATACCCTACGCCCTCATGTAACAGTGGAACGCCCCCCGGCAGAGGGAATCTGACCGCCGAAAAACGCAATTGCAGCCATCCGAGGGCGAGGGGGATCGGCCAAAGAGAGGCCGCCGCCATGGCCACCTGCAGAAAAAAGGTTTTACCGTAAGCATCGTTGGCCAGCTTGTTGATGGCTTTATAGGAGGCTTTGTCACCGGCTTTCAGGGCGTTCATGCTCTGAGTGTGCCGCATGCTGGTTTCCGCCAGCCCTTCCTTCAAATGGGAGAGGTTCATGCGCATCACAAAGGCCATGGTCATTCTGCCAAGAAGGGTGGCCCACAGGGCCAGGGCAGCTGTGCCCAGCCACCAGCCCACCATGGGGTTTTTCGGCCAGCGATAGGGGGCGATCAGGAATTGATCAACACCACTGATGAGACCGGAAAAAATATCCATCTTCAGGGTTAACTCAAAGGGGTGAAAAAAAGTGCGCGTCGGTTCGAACGGGCCGACGCACACAAGAAAAACTATAGTCATCAGAATGGCGGGACAATACTGTAGCCCAGAAACCCTTTAGTGGTATAGCGAATACCCACATAAAAGGCCAAAACGATAAAGATGATCTTGAGCCATTTGTCTGGAATATATTTCGAAGTGCGGGGTCCGATCATTGATCCTATAAAGATCCCGACTAGCTCGGCACCAATGAACCCCCATTGTATAGGGACGCCTTTCCCGACCATATAGCTGAATATGGATACGACCATACCCACCAGTACAACCAGTGCACTGGTACCTGCTACCAGAAACATGGGAAGGCCTGCCACTGTGGTTAGAAAAGGCACGAACAGAAAGCCACCGCCGATTCCTAAGAAGGAAGCAATTGCAGCGATAAAGATGCCGCCCAGCATGGGGATAAAGGCCTTGAATTTAAACTCTACCCCGAAAAAGGTAAACCGAATGGTCCCCAGGAAGAATGTAAGGCCCCAGCCAACCAGCGCCAGGACGTACGCAACCCATTTGGATCCACCAGCCAGGTTGGCCCAAAGCGCACTTGCGATGACAACGGCTAATGCAATAAACATTAATGCCCAGCTTCCTTCAATTATCTTTACGCCTTGATCTTCAGCCCTATCTACTTTGGTCTGCTTTTCAAACGCACTTGCTGCCTCTTTTGCCTTTTTCTTTTTGGCCTGGCCAGCGGCCGTGGTTTCGCGTAGCAACATGATCCCTAAGATAAGCACAATAATACCAAAATAGCCAATATATGCCTTAAGACTGACTTTCCCTGCTGTCAGGTCAGGTATAAGCCACGATCCGCCTACGCCCCCTATGGCCAGACACATGCCCAGAGGCGCTACTAGTCTTCCCATGCGATAATAATTGGTACTCGAGATCAACGCGCTGGTACCGACCAGCCACTGGTTGGAGACTCGGATGGAGTCTGTAACCAATTTATTAAGCGGGCTTTTCCCGAAATCCTTTGCATAGTCTCCCAACCCGAAAATCGTAATGTGACCCACCCCGGCCATGATCCCTCCGAAGGCACCGACAGTGGAAAAAATCCATCCAACCCAGATGGCCCACAGAAACCCAATGAGATAATTGACCTTCGGCGCACCGGGAATCCCCAGGAACCCGGATTCCGCATCCTTGGTAATTTTCCCGTCGCTGATCCCCTGCGAAATGGCCTCCGATAGACTGTCCGCCGAAACAACCGACGCCGTAAACAACGGAATGGCAAATACACTGACCACCAACAGAACACACAAAACCCATTTTGTACTCTTTTTCATATGCCTCCCTCCCCGCAACTGTTTTGACTTAACGAAAACAGTTTTGTAATTTAGAACATAGCGCTTCATGCATCAAGCAAAAAAACAAAAACGCTGAACCTTTCTGTTTGTCCTTGACCTATATGGAGACTGCGGATATTTTTTACGGCAGAGTTCCGACCCGCAAACCAATAAGGAGGCTCAGATGATCCCACCCAGAACAAAAATCGTCTGCACCATTGGACCGGCAACCAGTTCCCGAAAAGTATTGAAAGAGCTCATCCTTGCAGGCATGAACGTGGCCAGGCTCAATTTTTCACACGGCACCCATACAGACCATAAAAAAGTGGCGGATTCGGTGAAATCCCTGTCGCGGTCCCTCAAACGACCCGTTGCCATCATGCTGGACCTCCAGGGACCCAAAATTCGAACGGGCCTGATCAAAGGCGGCACCCTGCAGGTGAAGCCCCATGACTCCCTCACCATCACAACCCGTGCCATAAAAGGTGAGCCGGGCATTATCCCCACATCATATGGGGGTATTACCAAAGATCTTCAGCCGGGCGATAAAATCCTCATGGACGATGGGTTGATTGAGTTGAAGGTGCGGGACAAAAATAAGACGGACCTGTTTTGCGAAGTGGTCGCCGGGGAGACCATCGGTGAACACAAAGGGATCAATCTCCCCGGGATCACAACGGGCATCCCCGCGGTCACGAAAAAAGATAAAGAAGATCTGGATTTCGGACTGAATATGGGGATCGATTTCGTGGCCGCCTCTTTTGTTCGCAGCGCCCGGGACGTTCAGATCCTGAAACGTATTCTCAAAAAGAAAGGCGTGAACATCCCCGTGATCTCTAAAATTGAAAAGCCTGAAGCCCTCGACAAGCTGGAAGAAATCCTCGACGTATGTGAGGGCATCATGGTGGCACGGGGAGACCTGGGCGTTGAGCTTTCCCCCGAAAAAGTGCCGGTGGCACAGAAAAAAATGATCACTCTGGCAAACAAGAAACGAAAGCTGGTCATAACCGCCACACAAATGCTGGAGTCCATGACGGAACACCCCCTGCCCACCCGCGCCGAGGCGTCCGACGTTGCCAATGCCATCGTGGATGGGACTGATGCCATTATGTTGAGCGGGGAGACATCTGTGGGGAAGTACCCGGTAAAATCCGTTAAAATGATGGCGCGTATCGCGAGGGTCACAGAAAAGAATTTTCCTGCAGCCGCGCCTTATTCACGCAGAACGCTCAGTTTTTCCGACACCATTTCAGAGGCCGCCTGCATGGCGGCCGAAAATCTGGGGCTTGACGCCATTACACCTTTTTCCCAATCCGGTTTCACAGCCCGGCTCATCTCGAAATACAGGCCCTCAGTACCCATTATCGCCCTGACGCCCAACGAAGCCGTTCAACGGTCCCTCGCCCTCAGTTGGGGCGTCAAAGCATTTTTGCTCCCCCTCATGGACAATTCGGACATCATGATCAAAGCCATGGAAGAACAACTCCGGAAAAAAAGGCTGCTCCGGAAAAACGATCGCATTGTCATCGTCGCCGGATTCCCCCTCATGAAACAGGGAAAAACCAACATGATGAAACTCCATGTGGTGGGAGAGAAACAATAGTTTCGGATTGCGGATTGCGGATTGTGGAATGAGAAGAAGTCAGCGATCAATGAGAACTTGCGTTTTTGAAGGATTTTCTGATATTGTGGTTCAAAAGAATACATATTTGAAAAATCTGAAAACTTAAATTAATCACTGGATTCCATAACATGATCGGTATATCAAAACTTTATTGCGGCACGGTTGAGCCTTCCGATGCGCTCCGGTACGGAAGGCGCTCCAAGGATCTCCCGTCTCATCTCCTTCAGTTTTCCGAAGACAAACGGCCCGTGGTGGTATGGAACGTCACCAAAGCCTGCAACCTCAAATGCGTTCATTGCTACGCCAGGGCGGTTGAAGAAAAATCCAAAGGTGAGCTCACCCATGAACAGGGGCTGCGCCTCATGGATGATCTGTCGGATTTCGGTTCCCCGGTGATCCTCTTTTCAGGGGGAGAACCGCTCATGCGGCCCGACCTGGTGGACCTGGCCCACTATGCGGTATCCAAAGGGATGCGCGCGGTTATCTCCACCAACGGTACCCTCATTACACCCGAAAAGGCACAGGAATTAAAAAAAGTGGGGCTTTCCTATGTGGGCGTCAGTCTCGATGGGATGGAAGAAATTAATGATCGTTTTCGCGGTAAAAAGGGTGCGTTTAGTGACGCCATGGAAGGGATCCGAAACTGCCAGGCGGTGGGGCTGAAGGTGGGGCTCAGGTTTACCATTAATCGAATGAATGCCGTGGAAATTCCCCGCATCTTTGATCTGGTGGAAGAAATGGAAATCCCACGGATCTGCTTTTACCACCTGGTATATGCGGGGCGTGGATCCAATATGGTGGAAGAAGACCTGGCGCTTGCGCAGACCCGGACCGTGGTGGACCTGATCATGGATCGAACCCGGGACCTTCATGAGCGGGGAAAGCCCAAAGAAGTGCTCACCGTGGACAACCATGCGGACGGCCCCTATATATACCTCCGCATGCTGAAAGAAAAGGATCCCAGGGCGGAAGACGTGTTGCGACTGCTCAGAATGAACGAAGGGAACAGCTCGGGCCTGGGCATCGGGTGCGTCAGCTGGGACGGCGCGGTTCATGCGGACCAGTTCTGGCGGCACACCAGTTTCGGCAATGTCCTGGATCGTCCTTTCAGCGAAATCTGGTCCGATCTTTCCAATCCTTTAATGGCAAAACTGAAAGAGAAGAAGAAACATGTGAAAGGCCGTTGCGCCACATGCCGATGGCTGGAGGTATGCGCCGGGAATTTCAGGGTCAGGGCCGAAGCGGTGACCGGCGATATCTGGGCCGCGGAACCGGCCTGTTATCTGACCGATGAAGAAATAGCGTGACAGTTTTCAGTTGACAGTTATCAGTTGTCAGGAAAGGTAGTAACAACAGCAATGGAGTTCAAACAACCTATGATCATACGACCGCGACGACTGAGAAGAACCGGTACCATTCGGGATATGGTTCGCGAAACCCACCTTTCCACACGTGATTTCATCGCGCCGCTCTTCGTAAAACATGGAAAAAACATTCAGGACCCCATCCGGAGCATGCCGGGGCAGTTTCAATTTTCACCGGATACCCTGGTGGCAGAAGCGGAGGAACTCTGGGATTGGGGTGTTCCCTCCCTGATCCTCTTCGGTCTGCCCGACGGGAAAGATTCCACGGGAAGCAGGTCCTGGGCCGAAGACGGGATTGTGCAAGTCGCTATAAGGGAGATAAAAGACCGTTTGCCGGACATGGTGGTCATGACCGATGTATGCCTTTGCGAGTATACGGATCACGGGCATTGCGGTGTTCTCCTGGACGGCGTGGTGGATAATGACACCACCCTGGAACTGCTGGCCCGACAGGCGGTGAGCCATTGTGACGCAGGGGCCGACTTCGTGGGCCCCTCTGATATGATGGACGGTCGCATCGGCCATATTCGACATGCCCTGGATGACGCCGGCCACAAAGACCGGGGGATCCTTTCCTATGCCGTCAAGTACGCCTCCGCCTTTTACGGCCCCTTTCGGGATGCCGCAGATTCAGCCCCCCAATTCGGTGATCGCACCGGCTACCAGATGGACCCGGCCAATGCTCTGGAGGCTTTAAAAGAAGCGGAACTGGACATGGAAGAGGGGGCGGACATGATCATGGTCAAACCCGCCCTCCCCTACCTGGATATCATAAACCGGGTTCGCGAAATCAGTCTGCTCCCCCTGGCAGCCTACAATGTGAGCGGCGAGTACGCCATGGTCAAGGCGGCGGCGGAAAAAGGATGGCTGGACGGGGAACGCGCTATGATGGAGATGCTCGTGGCCATCAAACGGGCGGGCGCCGATCTGATCCTGACTTATTTTGCCAAAGAAGCGGCACTGAAACTGAGAAATCAACCCCAAGGGTAACTGAAATGCATCCTGGCAAAAACCGAAATAAGGAAGCCTCGCCTCGTCTCGTAGCCTGGGAGTTAACGCGTAAATGCAATCTGAACTGTGTTCACTGCCGGGCCGGTTCCGAAAAGGGGCCCTACCCCGGAGAACTGGAAACAGACAAATGCATCGAGATACTGGAACAGATCCGGAAGGTGGGAGAGCCTATCGTGATTCTCACAGGCGGTGAACCCCTCCTGAGGGAAGATATCTTCGATCTGGCCGAAGCGGGCACCCGCATGGGTCTCCGCATGGTCATGGCCACCAACGGAACGCTCTTGACACCTGACATCATTGGTCGGATGAAAGCGTCCGGCATCAAACGCCTCAGTATTTCCATCGATGGCGCAACGGCTGAACAGCACGACGCCTTCAGGAAAGTACCGGGGGCTTTCCACAGGGCCATGGAAGGGATTGAACTGCTGAACCGGAACGGGCTGGAATTCCAGATCAACACCACCGTTTCCCGTCATAATGTAAAGGAGCTTGAAGAAATTCTGAACATGGCTGTCAAACTGGGGGCCGTGGCCCATCACATTTTCCTGCTGGTCCCCACGGGCCGCGCCAAGGACATGGTGAACCAGGAAATCGATGCAGCGGAATATGAAAACCTGCTACACTGGTTTTACCGTATGCGGGATCAAGTCCCCCTCCACCTGAAAGCCACCTGCGCACCCCATTACTATCGCATACTTCGCCAGGAAGCGCGTAAGCAGGGAGAAAAAGTCAGTTTTGAAACCCATGGCCTCGATGCCGTCACCCGGGGGTGTCTGGGCGGAACGTCTTTTTGTTTCATTTCGAATACCGGCATTGTGCAACCCTGCGGTTACCTGGAGCTTAGTTGCGGAGACCTCAAGACATCCTCCTTTCAATCGGTTTGGAAAGACTCTCAAATTTTCAATGAATTCAGGAATTTTTCAGCGTATAAGGGAAAATGTGGCCGATGCGGTTACATCCGGTTTTGCGGCGGGTGTAGGGCCCGGGCCTTTGAAGCCACCGGAGACTATCTGGCCGAAGAACCTCTTTGCGCCTATGAACCTTAATGCCAAGGCATCATGATGGAAACGAAATACAGGAAAATCCTGAACGAAATCCAATCTGATTTCCCCATTTCGTCCCGACCCTATCGCGATCTGGGAGACAAACTCCACATGACGGAGGAGGAGGTCCTTGACGCGGTAAAACGCCTTAAGGAAAAAGGTGTTATCAGGCGGATCGGGGGCAATTTTCAGACTTCCAGGCTGGATTTTGTGAGCACACTGTGTGCCGCGCGGGTGCCGGAGGAAAAAATTGATCGCTTTGTTGAAACGGTAAACGCTTATCCGGGCGTCACCCACAACTATCTGAGAGCCCACTCCTACAACATCTGGTTTACCTTCATTGCCGAGGAAATGGGTATCATTGAAGATGCACTGGAGACCATAGGGCGGAAAACTGGCGTAACGGAAATTTTAAACCTTCCCGCCGAAGAAATGTTCAAGATCAAGGTTGACTTTGCAGTGTAATCCTTAAAGATCAAAACGAGGTTTACCGGGAAATGAAGGCCAATACCCTGATATTTGTTGTGGATGACGAGCCGACGGCCAGAATCCTCATGTCCAAATGGATTGAAAAATACGGATATGAGGTCCGGGCGTTCAGTAGCGGCGAGCAATGTCTTGATGCCCTGGATGAAGGACCCACAGCCATCTGTCTGGATATCATGATGCCCGGGCTGGACGGCATTGAAGTTTTAAAGCGCATTCAAAGCATCGAAAAAGAACTGCCCATTATCATGGTAACCGCCAAAGGTTCATTGGAACTGGCGGTCAAATCCATGAAGCTGGGGGCCTACGATTACATCCGGAAACCCATCGACCGTAGCCGGCTGGAGACGTCTCTCAGGAAGGCCGTGGAAAAATACTCCATGGCGAAGAAAATCACCCGGCTGCAGAAAGAGTTGGGCCAAACCTATTCATTTCACAATATCGTCGGCAAAACCGCCGTAATGGAAAAGGTTTTCAACCAGATTGAAAAGGTGACAGACAACAACATCAACGTTTTTATCCAGGGAGAGAGCGGAACGGGCAAGGAGCTGGTGGCCCGGGCCATTCACTACCAGGGTTCCCGTCAGGACGGGCCCTTTGAAGCCGTTAATTGTGGGGCCATACCGGAGAACCTTCAGGAAAGCGAATTTTTCGGGCATGAAAAAGGGGCGTTTACCGGCGCCATCAGGTCCCAGGCCGGTAAAATAGAGGTGGCCAACGGTGGCACCCTGTTTCTGGACGAAGTGGGTGATATGTCGCCGAGCCTTCAGGTGAAACTCCTTCGTTTTCTGGAAACCAGAACCATTGAACGGGTTGGGGGGCGAAAGCGCATTTCGGTGGATGTGCGGATTATTTCCGCCACCAATAAGATGTTGAAAGCGGAAACCGAGTCCGGCAATTTCAGGGAAGATCTCTATTACCGGCTGATGGTTTACCCCATCAACATCCCCTGCTTGAGAGACAGAAAAGAAGATATTCCCGTTCTGGTACGGCATTTCCTGGATAAATACATGAAGGAGACCAAAAAAGATATTCGGTCTGTGGACCACAACACAATGGAGGCACTAATCGCCTATGATTGGCCGGGAAATGTCAGAGAGCTTGAAAACGTTATCCAACGGGCCATGGTCACCTCGGACAGCGAGCGTTTGGAAATCTCAACCCTCCCCTCGGAAATTTCTGATGGATCTTCATCTCCCGGCCATGACTGTTTTCCCACTGAAGAAAAGTCCGAAAACGAAGAAGCGGAGACTTATTCTCCTGAGGAGGTAGCCCCCCTTTCAACCATGGAAAAGAGGGTCATGCTCAATGCCCTCAATATAACCCGGGGGAACCTGGCCTTGACCGCCAAGAAACTCGAAATTTCAAGGGCGACCCTTTACCGAAAAATCGACAAATATGATCTCCGGAATCTGAGCCCTTTCCTGAGAAAAAATCAAGCGGCCATGGAAGCTGACAACCAATAAATACATTATACATTACAATAACCTAATGAATTTTATTAAACACAAATATAAAGTTAAAGGAAAATACAATGTTTAAAAACATTCTGGTTCCCACGGATTTTCTCGATGATGATCAACATGCCCTGGATATTGCCGTAAGACTCTGTTCCATGGACAATGGAGTGATTTCACTGCTGCATGTCATCGAGGTCATACAGAACACGACTTTTGAGGAGTTTGAGGATTTTTACAGCGGCCTTGAAAAACGCTCTTTTAAAGGCCTCAGTGACATTATTGATCGCCTGGACACCCAGGAAATAACTGTGGAACCCCGGGTGGTGTATGGGAACAGAACCCGGGAAATTGTCCGTTACGGAGAAGAGAACAGTGTGGATTTGATTATCATGAAATCCCACAAGGTTGATCTTGAGGAACGGAGCCAGGGATGGGGAACCATCAGCTACAAAGTGAGCATACTGGCCCAATGCCCTGTTCTGCTCGTTAAGTAAACGGCCCTTCTTGGAAAAAACCGAAACGACCATACCCTTTGCCAAACAGCTGCAGGTTTTTCTGCCGTTTGCGTTTGGGTATTTCCTCTCCTACCTCTATCGGGTGATTAATGCGGTACTGGCCCCCGATCTGGCCGCCGACCTGGGCGTGGGACCTTCCGGTCTGGGATTGCTCACAGCAACCTATTTCATTACCTTTGCGGCATTTCAACTCCCTTTAGGCATTTTGCTGGACCGTTTCGGCCCCCGCAGGATCGAAGCGGGACTGCTGATTCTGGCCGGAACGGGCGCCTTTGTGTTTGCCAACGCAAGCACCCTGACCGGGTTAGTCATCGGCCGAGGATTAATCGGTTTGGGTGTGTCCGCATGCCTGATGGCCGCTTTCAAAGCCTTTGTGCTCTGGTTTCCCAAACAGCAACTCCCTCGGATCAACGGCTTTCAAATGGCGGCGGGGGGGCTGGGAGCCCTTGCCGCCACATCCCCGGTAGAAGCAGCCCTCACCGTAACGGATTGGCGGGGGGTCTTCACCCTCCTGGCGGTGCTCACGGTTCTGGTGGCAGCTGTCATATTCTTCGTTGTCCCTGAGCGTCGAAGTCAAACCGAAGACGAACCCTTCGCCCACCAGATGCGGGAGATGGGAACCATTCTCACGAGCCTCAATTTCTGGCGGATCGCACCCTGGGCCACCTTGAGCCAAGGCACCTTCCTGGCGGTTCACGGACTCTGGGCAGGACCGTGGTTGCGGGATGTGGCGGGATACGACCGTCCCGAGGTGGCCGGAACACTGCTGTTACTGGCTGTGGCCATGGTATTCGGGTTTGTGACACTGGGGACGGCCGCGGAACGCCTCAGCCGACGCGGCATATCGACCATGGCCGTGGGAGCAGTGGGCATGGGTCTTTTCATGGCGGTGATGGTGCTGATAGTGTGGGGGCCTAAATCGGGCGCCACATTGATTTGGATACTCTTTGGGTTTTTCGGCACATCCGGTATTCTCCCTTATGCGGCACTCTCCCAAAGCTTTCCCCTGCATCTTTCCGGGCGGGTGAACACGGCGTTAAACCTGCTGGTATTTCTGGCGGCCTTTGCCGCCCAATGGGGCATCGGGGCCATCATCGGCATTTGGCCCACCGCCCAATCGGGGGGGTATGCACCTGCCGGTTATCAGGCAGCCTTCGGCATACTTCTAGCCATTCAACTCATCACCATCTTCTGGTTCTGGTTTGCGAGCGCTCTTCTAAAAAGACGCGTAAAACCCACAGAATAAAATCGGAACTGCGAAAGATCCGATTCCCGGGTATCAAGGATGGACGCCATTTTCCATTTTTACGGCTGCTGAACAGTAACGTTGGCGCCGGTTTCCGCGTGAAACCCGGGCTCCACATTTACCACAGGCGCGGTAAAGACAGCGGTAGCACCGTTTTCAACAGTGGTATTCTGCCCCAGGGTCAAGGATGTGGCGTTACTGCATGAGCAGTTCGTGCCCGCAAGATAGGTGACATTGGTAATCACGCCGCTAGCCGGGCAATCGGGACAGGAAGCAAGCAAAGCCACTGCAGCCCCCACATTCACCCGTGGTTTTGTGATGGCCACTTTGTCGTCCGTGATAGAATCCCCGCTGTCTATCAGCTTCGATTCCACATCACTGGCCGAAAGGAAACTGCCGTTGAGGGTTTTGTTGGCGCTTTGTAGGCATGCAGCAGCCCCGGCGGCGTAAGGGCATGCGGCGGAAGTCCCTCCAAACCCATAGGCCGTATTGTAATAACCACCCCCCAATTTGGTGGTGGTGGCCCAATTGGAGGGCGCCAGAAGGCCCAGAAAAGAGGCGGTGTTGGAGTAGACAATAACCCGGTCAGCTTGAACCTGCTGAGAGGAATACCAAAGGGTTGAACATCCCCAAGTCGAATTCTTGTCGGCGCAGGAGCCGGAATTGACACACCAGCCGATAGAAGATGTTGTAAATCTGGCATCGTAGACCGCGCCTACAGAAACCACATGGGAGATGCAGGCTGGCCACCCCATGGAATTACAGTAACCATCGTTCCCTGAAGAGACAAAAAGCGTCATCCCGACCGATACGGCATTGGCCGCTGCAGTGGTCATAGCGGTAGAAGCGGAATCACAGGCGCTGTAATACCTCCCCCCCCCAAAACTGGTACTGACAATCATAATAGGGTTACCGGGATCATCATTCTGATGGGTAATGCACCACTCCCAGGCTTCAATCATGTCTGATGTATATGCGCTTCCCCCGGTAGGGGTGTTTGATATTTTCAAGGCATAAAGTTTTGCGCCGTAGGCCACACCGCCAATGTAATCTCCAACTGTGCCAAGATCACCGGCGACAATCCCGGCGCAGGCAGTACCGTGCCCATTGCCATCCATGGGGTCGCTCTTGTCCTCTCCACAATCGTACCCGCCAATGACCTTTGAATTGGGAAACCCGCCCCCGCCCAGGCGGGAATGGGTATAATCAATGCCGGTGTCACAGATGGCCACTGAAAGCCCGCTCCCGCTGTAAGAACTCCTGGCGGTTGTCGCATTCATCAACGGGATGCCCTGAGCCAGGTTAGGATAAACAATAAAATCCTTTTCGATGGAAACAACGTCCCCACTGCTGACGAGCGCTTGAAGACCTTTTAACGTCACCTGTGCCGAAAAGCCATAAACATACTTAAAACGGTTGGTGATGGTAATCTCCCGTGCGCTAACGCCGGCAACAACGCGATTTATTGCACTGCTTACATCGGTTGAAAGTTGTTTGCGGACTGTTCCGCTCTGCAGATTCAGTGATGTACTCAACCGGGCAGGTTGTCTCAGATTGACAATGATGCGGCTTTTGGACGTTCCATCTGAAAATTCAGACAAAATCGATTGCGGGCTGATCAGCTTCGAACTCTTTGAGAGGGCTTGGATGATCTTAACATCCTCTTCTGAAAAACATACGGATGGAATCAGAAGCACGGCAACGCCTATAACCAACCCTTTCCCCGCTTTTCCAAACAGGCCGGTGCAGATTTTCCAGATGCTGCCCATTGTTTCCTCCGGGGGACTCGAGGCTATCACTTTCAACCACCGGTTTCAGTGTGGAACGATGTCTTTAAATTGTCAAGGGGAATAATCAACTTGGCCAAGTTCGTTTTTTGGGATATAATCCATTTCGTTCATTTGCCGGTTAAAACGGATTTCAGGAGGCCCCATGTTTGACTACCTGCTTGACCCATCACAGAAAAAATTCCTCGCCGAAGTACGCAACTTTGTAAACTGGGTGCCCCGGGAGATGATCCTTGACATGGATGCGGACCGAATCAAATTCCCTAAAGCTTTCCTGAGGGAGGCGGGACAACGGAATCTTCTGGGGTGCCGGTACCCTCGTAAATGGGGTGGCCGGGAGATGGACTGGGTGACCACCTGCGCCACCCTGGAAGAAATCGGGACCCTGGGGTACGAATTTGCGTGCGTTTTCGGCGTCGGCGCGGAGCTGGTCTGTGACGCCATCATTCAGCACGGCACTTCGGAACAAAAAGAGAAATATGTCAAGCCCTTGTTGAAAGGGGAGATCTTTGCCGCCGAATGCCTGACGGAACCGCGGGGAGGATCGGATTTTTTCGGTGCCACCACCAAAGCCGAAGATAAAGGGGATTATTTCCTTTTAAATGGGCAGAAGCGGTTTATCGTCGGGGGCGAAGGAGCTGACTATTTCCTGGTCTATGCCCGCACGGATTTTACAGCCAACAAAAAGCCCCAGGATTCCCTGACTGCTTTCATCGTGGATCGGGGCCCGGGGGTGGAAACCAAATACCTCTACGGACTCATGGGGTGCCGGGGAGGCGGGACGGCACGCCTGGTATTTGACGATGTAAAAGTGCCAAAAGAAAACGTCGTGGGCCGGAAGAACGGCGCTTACGATGTTTTCAACACCATGATGATACCCGAGCGCCTGGGCTCTTCGGTCATGGCCATCGGATCGGCCCGGGTGGCCCTGGATGTGGCCACAGAATACACCTCCCGGCGAAAAGCCTTCGGGACCACCATCCATAATTTTCAGGGGGTCAGTTTTCAGGTGGCAGAAGCCGCAACCCTTCTGGACGCGGCCCGTTCTCTGGGATACACCACGGCCCGGGCCGTGGATGAAAAAATCGATCTGCACCGGGTCCGCAGGATGGTCTCCGAATCCAAGAAATTTATCACCGAATCATGCCAGAAGATCGTCCACAATGCCATGCAGGTGGTGGGCGGCATCGGGTACACCAACATTTTTCCCATTGAAAGGATTTACCGGGACATCCGGCTCGCTTCCATATGGACCGGTTCCAGCGAAGTAATGAGCATGATCATCGCCCACGAATGGTACCGGGAACGCCTTAAAGGGGAGACTGACAAAAGAGAAAGGGACTATGAGGCCGATGCACCGGAAGCCTTTGCCGTTGATGAAAAGATCTATGAATAAACACCCCGGTTCAAGAAACACCTTGACATTCCATTTTTAAAAGATTAGAAGTCCGACCTATGGAAACACGCGAGGGAACAAATATAATGACCACTTTAAGAAATTGGTGGTGGCGCAACTTCATACAGACGAGGTGTGCCGACCTGATTTAGAACCAACAGCAACATACTGAAACAAACAAACCGTGGCGCGCTTCATCAAGGGCTTCACGGTTTTTTATTAACGCATTCACAAAAAAAGGGCCGTGGGGCAAACTCCCCACGGCCCTTTTGTCTTTTTGAGAAACCAGTTTTAAGAGGATCAGGCATTTTGGAAATAAAACCTTCACTTTCACAGTTTAAACGGATGGCCGCCCAGGGCAACCTGATCCCGGTATACGGGGAGTTCCTGGCGGATACGGAAACCCCGGTTTCCGCCTACCTGAAAATCAAGGACAAAGCCTTCTCGTACCTCCTGGAAAGTGCCGATGGAGGCACCAGCTGGGGGAGGTACAGCTTTATAGGATATAAACCCCGGCTCGTGGCCCGTTTCAAAAACCAACGAATGGAGATTTCAAGGGATGGAAAAACCGAAACCCTCAGTCAGGTTGAAAATCCCCTGGAGGTTTTGAGGAATCTGGCCTCACAATTCCGTTCAGTGACGTCGAAAGACCTTCCCCCGTTTCAAGGGGGGCTCGTGGGATTTTTCAACTACGACCTGATCCGCACCTGGGAACCGGTCCCGGGGAATTGCTCCGATGATGACATGCCGGAATGCATCTTCACGGCCTCCCGAAGACTCATCATCTTTGACCACCTGACCCACAAGATCACGGTGGCGGCCCATGTGCACCTGTCGGGAAACACGAATCCGGAAGACGCATATGTTCAAGCATGCGACGAAGTGAATGAAACCATTGCCGAACTGAGAGAGCATACTCCCGCCCCAGCAGTGGAAAAAAACATCCGTGTTTCTGAGCTCACATCCAATGTGGAAAAAGCACCATTCATGGCCAGCGTGGCACAGGCCAAGGAATATATTGCTGCCGGGGATGCGATCCAGGTGGTGCTTTCCCAACGATTCGGGGGAACCGTCTCAGGCGATGATTTTACCCTTTATCGAAATCTCAGGAGCATCAACCCATCTCCCTACATGTTTTATCTCAACTTCGAGGAAACCAGGCTTATTGGGGCATCCCCCGAGATCCTGGTACGCCTGACGGACGGTCGGATCGAGCTGCGTCCCATCGCGGGAACCCGACCCAGGGGAAAAGATGAACAGGCGGACCAGCGCCTCCAAAAAGAACTGCTGGCGGATCCCAAGGAGCGGGCCGAACACATCATGCTGGTGGATCTGGGCCGGAATGACGCGGGGAAGGTTGCGGCAACGGGGACCGTAACGGTCCCCCGGCTCATGGAAGTGGAGCGTTATTCCCATGTAATGCATCTGGTAAGCCGGGTGGAAGCGGACCTCAACCCTGAAAAAGACGCCTTTGATCTTTTCATGGCATCATTCCCGGCGGGAACGGTTTCAGGCGCGCCCAAGATTCGGGCCATGGAAATCATCCATGAACTGGAATCCTCTCCCCGGGGGCCCTACGCGGGTGCTGTGGGATATTTCGGTTTTAACGGCAACATGGATTTTTGCATCACCATCCGTACCATGACCCTGCAAAACCATAAACTGTCCATACAGGTGGGCGCCGGCATTGTGGCCGACTCCGATCCGGAAGCCGAATACCAGGAAACCCTCAACAAGGCCGGCGCCATGTTTCAGGCCATCAGGAGGACACAGGGAAAATGATTCTCATGATCGACAATTACGATTCCTTTACCTACAACCTGGTCCAGATGATACAGGTGCTGGGGAAGGAAATTTCCGTAAAGCGAAATAACCGGGTGAATATTCCTGATCTTGAAATGTTAAGCCCCACAGCCTTGGTGATTTCCCCCGGACCCGGAACGCCGGATGATGCCGGCATTTCCATGGAAGCCATTCGGCATTTCGGAAGAAAGATTCCGGTCATGGGAGTATGTCTCGGCCATCAATCCATGGCCGCCGCCTTCGGGGGTGAAGTGATTCGCGCGAATCGGATCATGCACGGAAAAACAAGCCGCATCTTCCACGACGGTCGGGGGCTCTACCACGGCCTGCCCAATCCTTTTCCCGCCATTCGTTACCATTCCCTCATAGTGAACGGGAATCGAATCCCCGAAGGGTTTGAGGTCAGCGCCTGGACAAAACAGGATGAAATCATGGGACTCAGAAACAAAAAATACCCCATGGAAGGGGTGCAATTCCATCCGGAGTCGATTCTGACCGATACCGGAATAGATATGATGAAAAACTTTCTAAGGAGGATAGATTCATGATCAAAGAAGCCATCGCTAAAGCGGTAAACGGACAGGACCTCATGGAAGCGGAAATGGTCTTCACCATGAATGAAATCATGACAGGGCAGGCAACTTCTTCTCAGATCGGATCATTTCTGACCGCCCTCAGAATGAAAGGAGAGACAGTTTCGGAAATCACGGGGGCGGCAAAGGTCATGCGTGAAAAAGCGGGCAAAATCGACGTTAACAACCATCTGGTCAATATCGACCGCGATGAAATCAACGCGGAAGATGAAACCCTGCTGGACATTGTGGGAACCGGCGGGGACGGCACCCGAACCTTCAATGTCTCCACCACCACCGCCTTTGTGGCGGCAGGCGCCGGTTTGCGGGTGGCCAAACACGGCAACCGCGCGGTCTCAAGCCTCTGTGGAAGCGCGGACGTACTGGAGAATCTGGGGGTCAACCTGGACATCAACCATGCGGACGTGGAGCGGTGCGTGAACGAGGTGGGCATCGGATTTCTATATGCCCCCAGCTTTCACGGGGCCATGAAATACGCCGCCAAACCACGGCGTGAAATCGGCCTCAGGACCCTTTTCAACCTGTTGGGACCCTTAACCAATCCGGCCAATGCCAATGTGCAGGTTCTGGGGGTGTACGCCCCTGACCTGACGGAAATGATGGCCAGCGTACTGAACAACCTGGGGACGCGCGAAGCATTCGTGGTTTGCGGTGAGGGGACCTATGACGAAATCAGCATTTGCGGCAAAACCAAAGTGACCCATCTCAAAAACGGTAACCTCAACACCTTTGAGATGGAACCCGAGAATTACGGATTCAACCGGGCTGTAGCGTCAGACATACGGGGTGGCAACGCCAAACGAAATGCTGAAATCGTCCGACAAATCCTTGATGGCGAACAGGGTCCCAAGCGGGAGATGGTCCTTTTGAATGCCGCTTCCGCCTATGTGGCTTCCGGCCTGGACGTGGATTTTGCTGAAGGAATCAAGCGGGCCGAATCGGTCATCGATTCAGGGAAAGCCATGGAAAAGCTGGATGCTCTGGTAGATTTCACCCGCGGGTGCACCGACTTCGTGCGAAAGGAACTGTAGATGCACGACAAACTGGTCCAAATCCTGGCGGAAAAAGAGAGAGAAGTGGCACAACTGAAAATGGCCGATCTCCCGGCGCCGGTGAACCCGTTTTCAGGAAGCCCACGTAATTTCAGAACGGCGCTAGTATCAAACGGGGGGATTGATCTCATTGCTGAGATCAAGTTCGGGTCGCCATCAGCGGGCATTATTCGTGAAAATTCTGATCCCAATGCCATCGGGCAAGCGTATGAAAAATCAGGCGCTGCCGCCATCTCTCTGATAACAGACAGGACTTTTTTCGGGGGGAATCTCCAAAGCCTGCCCGGTCTCAAACGGGCGGTTTCCCTGCCGATCCTTCGAAAGGACTTCATCATTGATGAAATCCAGATCGTGGAGTCAGCAAAATTCGGTGCCGACGCCTTGCTGCTCATCGCTCGCATACTCTCCGCTGAACAGTTAAAACACCTGCTTGATACCGCCCGTGAATACGACATAGAGGTACTGACTGAAATCCATGACGGACGGGACCTTGAAAAAGCGCTGAAGTGCGATGCTCAGGCTATCGGCATCAACAACCGTGACCTGGACACCTTTGAAATCAGTCTGAACACCACCTTTGAACTGGCTTCACTGATCCCCGCTGACAGACTGGTCGTCAGCGAAAGCGGTATTCATTCGGGACAGGACATTTACGCCCTCAAGGGGTTGAACATTCAAGCGGTGCTGGTGGGTTCAGCCCTCATGGGCGCCGACGACCCGGGACAAAAGGCGACTGAACTGGTAAAGGCGGGAGTATAAACAGTGATACGGGTAAAAATCTGCGGCATCACCCAAATTGCCGATGCCGAAATGGCGGTACGGTGGGGCGCGAATGCTCTGGGATTTATTTTTGCCGAAAGCCCCAGGCAGATCACGCCTCAAAAAGCAAGGGACATCACCCGGAGAATCTCGCCTTTTGTCCAAACGGTGGGCGTTTTCGTCAATGAACAACTGTCAAAAATCAGGGAAATAGTGGACTTCTGCGGTCTGGATCTGGTTCAACTTCATGGAAATGAGTCCGTTTCCGCCTGTTCCGGGATGGGCCCAAAGGTTATCAAAGCGTTTCGCGTTCAAGGAGAAAAGACGCTTAATGAGATTGCGAACTACAAAAATCATGTGAGAGCCATCCTTCTGGATGCCTACCAGAAAGGCATCAATGGTGGTACCGGAAGAACATTCGATTGGGAACTGGCGATCAAGGCCAAAGCATCAGGCATCCCCATGGTGCTTTCCGGTGGGTTGAGACCTGAAAACATCCGGGAAGCCCTGGAGAGGGTTGCCCCTTCGGCCATTGACGTGAGCAGCGGCATCGAAAAACGTCCCGGGATTAAAGATCATGAGCGCATGGGCATGTTCATGGAAAAGGTGGCCGATTTCCACAGGAACCCAAGAGCCATGGGAGACACAAAAAAATGAAACTACGCGGATATTACGGAACGTTCGGTGGCGCATTTATCCCGGAAGTTCTGGTCTCGACCTTTGAGGAACTGATTGCGGCCTTCGAAACCGCAAAAGCGGACCCCTCGTTCTGGGGGGAATATGAACATGTCATGAGCACCTATTCATGTAGACCCACACCCATCACTTTTGCCGAAAATCTGACACGTCATTTCGGCGGCGCACAAATCCATGTGAAGCGGGAAGACTTAAACCACACCGGCGCCCATAAAGCCAACAATGTCATGGGGCAGGGGCTGCTGGTGAAACGGATGGGGAAATCCCGGGTGATAGCGGAAACGGGCGCCGGCCAGCACGGCGTGGCCACCGCCACCATGGCCGCCAAATACGGGTTTGAATGCACCATTTATATGGGGGAGACAGATGTGTTGCGACAGCGGCCCAATGTGTTCTGGATGGAACGTCTGGGGGCCCAGGTGATCCCCGTTACAGATGGATCAAAAATCCTGAAAGATGCCATCAATGAAGCGTTCAGGGACTGGGTGAGCAACATGGACAACACCCATTATGTTCTGGGAACCGCCTGCGGCCCCCATCCCTACCCGGAAATGGTGTCCTGGTTTCAATCCATCATCGGAAGGGAAGCGCGTAAACAAATGCTTCAACAATCTGGGAAGCTTCCAACCCGGGTCTACGCCTGCGTGGGCGGTGGCTCAAACGCACTGGGCATATTCAATGGCTTCATGGATGATCCGGTGGAACTGGTGGGAGCAGAAGCCGCCGGAAAAGGGCTTCATACAGGTGAGCACGCCTCCCGCATGGCATCAGAAGATGGCAGCCCGGGGGTAGCCCAGGGGTACAAAACCTATTTTCTTCAAAACGAAGACGGCCAGATGAAAGAAACCCACAGCGTGGCGGCGGGCCTGGACTACATCGGGGTTTCCCCCATCCTGGCATCCTTAGGCGACAGCGGCCGGGTCCGGTTTGAAGCGGCCACGGACCAGGAAGTCATTGAGGCCCTTTCCCTCACCCTCAAAATGGAAGGCCTCATCCCGGCCCTTGAATCGGCTCACGCCTTTGCCTTGGCTTTTAAGGAAGCGCCGAATCTGTCAAAAGACGACATCCTCCTGATCAACCAGTCCGGGCGGGGGGACAAAGACATTTTTACCATCGCCGATGCCTTTGAAGACCCTCACTGGAAACGTTTCATACAGCAAAAAGCGGAGGCCTACGGTGCTTGAAGCCTATTTGAAAAAACGATTGGAAAAAAAAGAGATCCTGCTCATGACGCATATTGTGGCCGGATACCCCTCTTTTGAAGCGTCCATGAACCTGGTTGAAACCATGGTGAACGCGGGGGTTGATCTCATGGAACTACAGATCCCTTTTTCCGAACCCATGGCCGACGGACCCGTCATCCTGCGCGCCAACCAGAAGGCGCTGGAACGGGGGACCACGGTGGAAAAATGTCTGGCATTTGCGGCAGCTGTGGCCGAGAGATTTAACATCCCCTTCCTCATCATGACCTATTACAATATCCTATTCAAATATGGGGTGGGTTCTTTCGTTTCACGCATGGCCGAAACAGGCCTTAAAGGGGCTATCATCCCGGATCTACCCCCCGAAGAGGGAGAAACGTATCTCAAAGCCATGGAAAACCATGGATTATCCCCGGTGCTGATCTTTTCCCCCACCACCTCCCTTGAGCGTATGCAGTACCTGGGAAATTTTACCAGGGGATTCGTATACTGCGTGGCCAGAAAAGGGGTCACGGGCACCCGAACGACCTTCAGCCGGCACATGTCCCAATACCTTAAAAGATGTCGTGAAACCTCCCCCCTTCCACTGGCCGTTGGCTTCGGAGTGGGTGGGAGGGCGGATGTGGACTATCTCACAGGGAAGGCGGATATTGCCGTCATCGGAACAAGAACCATTCGACTCATGGAAAAAGACGGGATTCACGCGGTGGGGGATTTCATCAAGGGGTTGCAGGTTTCTTAAGGACCGCCGTCCGTCCAAAAAAGATCTTATACCTGTTTTCAAGGACAAGACCCGATGTTTCAGCGTAAGCGATGCTTTTGTCAAAACTTTTGATGGAAACATGGACTGGCGGCTCAACCATCATAAATCGGCCTTCCACCGACAGACTGTCCGCCACCTGGGCCATGAACCGCTCCTGATCGGGCACCTCGTGAACCACGTAAAATGCCAGAATAAACTGGGCCTTTACATTCAAACCCAAATCCTTTTCACCCGCCTGGTGGGGTTCGATTCTGTTTTCAAGCCCCATCTTTTTCGCCCTTCGCATGACACCCTCCAGCAACTTCTGCTGAATGTCCAGCGCCACAACCTTTCCGGAATTCCCCACCAGTTTTGCCAGCCCCAGGCTGTTAAACCCCAGACCGCATCCCAAATCCACCACGGTCATGCCCGGTTTGACATATTCTCCGAAAAGCTTTACCGGGTTGTGGGCCAACCGCCTCAATCGGTGGTCAAAGGTATAGGCCAACCACCAGGGACACACATGCACGCTCATCTTAGCGGACCTCCTTCAGCTGCGATCTGAACGCCTCAACGCCTACTGCCAATTCTTTCAAAACCGTTTCACCCTCGGACAACCGATCCTCGAGACCCAGGGCTTCTAAACGACAGGACAAATCAAAAATCTGATCCGCTCCGAGACTTCCCGCAGAATCCTTCAGGTTTTGCGCACCCTGCGCCACCACCTCTCCATGGCCCTTCTTGAGCCCGTCCCTTATCCGGTCCGCCTTTTGCGGGAAATCTTCAACAAACAAACCGGCGATTTCCCGAAAAAGATCCATATCCCCATCAAACATTGCCGTCGCTTTTGAAAAATCGAGAACCTTTCCCGCGGGAGCCTCTTCAAGGGTCTCCCCCTCCAGATGCGCTGGAACTGGCGTATGTGAAACAGGCTCAGACGGCTTCTCGGATGTTTCCTCCGAAGAGAGGCCAAAAGGCACCACAAAATGAAAAGTGCTGCCCTTACCACCGCATATTAAACCGTCTTCCGGTTTCAGGGCTTCATCCATCCGGCAGGGCATATCCGCCGGGCTTTTCGCCCAGATACTGCCGCCCATGGTCTCCAGAATTCGGCTGGCCAAGGCCAGCCCCAGCCCTGCCCCGCCATACTTCCGCGTACTGGAGCCATCCACCTGGCTGAAAGTATCAAACACATTTTTTATTCTTTCTTCTGGAATACCGATACCGGTATCGGATACCATGAAGTGCAAAGAGATGGATTCAGAGGTTCTATCCTGGATTTCAATACGGATCATGACACCGCCCTCATGGGTAAATTTGATGGCATTACGACCCAGGTGCACCAGGATCTGCCGCATTCGAGTCCAATCTCCCATCAACCGATCAGGCGCGTCTGATGCGCAATCAACCCGAAACCAAAGCCCTTTATCCCGGGCGGACGGAGAAATGGTGTCATCCACATTGTTTAATAAATCTCTCAGATCGAAAGAACGGTTTTCCAGTACAATGGAATTAGCATCGGTCTTGGTAAACTCCAGGATATCATGCAATATTCCCGAAAGTGCCTCGGCGGACTGCCCTGCCAGTTCCAGGTGCTCCTGCTGCTCTTCATCCAGAGGGCCGTCTTTGACCAGTCGGATCATGCCCATAATACCATTAAGGGGAGTACGGATTTCGTGATTGATGTTGGCCAGAAATTCGGTTTTGGCGATATTTCCCGCCTCAGCCTTCAGTTTTGCATCCCTCAATTCTTTCGATTTTGCCTCCAGATCTTCAATGGACTCACGGGCCAGTTTCATGGCGACATTTGTTCGGTTCCGCAGCCGTTCAGCCGTCCTGGCGGTGAAAGAGATGTAGATGCATGCCAGGTAAAGCCCGAACATTTTTGGAATTTCATGCGCCAGCCAGATATCCTGATGCTCAACGTAATGGAGATATAGAAGCAGGCCCCCGTACGTGGCAACGGCAATATGTGAAAAGACCAGGACCCGCCTGAAATTGGTGTTGGTTTGATCTGCAACGCGAATCAAAAATATAAAAAAAAGAAGGCTCTTCTGCCCGCCTGAAAAATAAACGGCCAGAGCAAAAATAAAAAAATCCGCAATCAAAAAGAAAATGCCGAGATCAAACCTGCCGGTCTTTCCGAAAAAGAGATAAAGGACAAGCCACGAAATCCCGGCATAGGAGAAGGCTATGACCTGAAACTCAGAAGTTTGCTGCCACGAAAAGGCCTTGGAGATGTAATAGTTGTGTATCAACACAAAAAAGGCCAGCAGGAAAAACCCAAATACCCTTAGCAAAGGTAATTGTATTACATTCAAACGATAGACAGCCGCTTTTTTCCTTTTTAAACCCTTTTCAGGGTTCAGTTCCAGTGTAACAGCAGCCTTTTTTATGCCTTCTTCTTCCTTTTCCATTTTTCACACATCCGGGGAAACACTACGTTTACAAACTCTCTCAAGCAGCATCTGGCCCATGTTAAATGATCATCCGCGAAATTTCATCGTTTTTTTTACAATATCCATTTTCAAATATCAATCAGCATGACCCGGAGCAAATTCCCTGAGATGCCCGACAATTGAGAATTGACAATGAAAGGGGGAAAACCTAAGATGCCGCGATATTTAAAATGGACATTATGACCAAAGGATTACTGGGTTCCGTGAACACGACTTTTGAAACGTATAATGACATCATCCCCGACTTCTCCCTGTTTCAGGAAAGCCTCGCAAAACCCTTTCCCGTGCACCTGAGAATCAACCGTCTGTTGGCGCATCCCCCCAAGGCGGTGTCGGCACTGAGGAAAAAAGGTGTTTCCATAACACGGGTCTGCCGAGAGCATGATACCCTTTACATTGCCGAGGATCTCCCCTACCCCGGAAACCTGTTGGAATATTTTCTGGGGCATATTCACCCCCAGGCCCTGACATCGGCACTGACTGCCATGGCACTGCACCCCCGAAAACATGCCCTTGTCCTTGACATGTGTGCGGCGCCGGGCGGCAAAAGCGCTCACATGGCGGACCTGATGGAAAATACGGGGTTCATGGTCTGTAACGATCTCTTTGCAAATCGACATGTATCCCTGGGGCACACCCTTTCGAGACTCGGGGTGCAGAATTCGGTGGTGACCGGATACCAGGCCCAGGAATTTCCGTTGCGCCAGCAATTCGACTACATCCTGGCGGATGTTCCCTGCTCCTGCGAAGGAAGATTCAGAAAAACCCCCAACGAGACCCAATACCGGGAAAACCGACGGAAAGCGTTGCTCCCCGATATTCAGAAGAAGATACTCTTACGCGGTTTTGATCTTCTCAAAACCGATGGAGAAATATTGTACGCCACCTGCACCTACAACCCGGCCGAAAACGAATCGGTGGTCAATTTCCTGTTGGCGGAAAGAGACGCGGAACTGCTGCCCATTCATTTGGGTTTGGCTTTTGAACCGGGGTTATCGGAATGGAATCATGAAATATATGACAAACGCCTTACAAGAACAGCCAGATTTTACCCCCACCAGTTCGATTCGGTGGGCTTCTTCATGGCCAAAATTGGCCGAAGATGACAGCCGGAAGGCTGTTTCAGCCTATCTGCTGGAACGCTTCGGGATTCCCCCTGCGGTTCTTGATGAACACTACCTCTTTGAGAGAAAGAAGGGCTGGTTTATACTGGGGAAATCCGAGCAGGTGAAGAACGGTGCACATCTGAAAGTTTCCAAAGTCGGGCTCAGGGCATTTCGTAAGGTGGGCCAATTCATAAAGCCCACCACCCGCTTCATTCAGGCTTTCGGCCGGTTTGCCACAAAAGCCATATATCAGTTGGACATGCCACAGTTTAAAACACTCGCCCTGGCTGGGGAAATTCCCGTTGATCTAGCGCTGGAGAAAGGATATGTCATTCTGACACTGGAAGACGATGTGGTCCTGGGCCTGGGGTTTTATATTCACAACACCATTCGTTCCCAACTCCCCAGAAGCGAGATTAGAGAAACCATGTTGGAATGATACAAAAATAAGGAGAATAATTCATGTTAACAAATACTCAGTTAAATAAGTACGCTGATGTACTGCTGTGGGGCCTCAAGAAAGCCAGGATTGGCGCTTTCAAAAATGAGGACGTGGTCATGGTACAATTTGATCTCCCGGCGGTGGAGCTGGCCGAGTTTCTTCACGGAAAACTTCTGGACATGGGGGTTCACCCGGTCATGCGTTCGGGTCGAACGACCATCATGGAACATGATTTTTACGACAAATCGGACGCAAATCAGCTTGTTTTCAGGGGATCATGGGATGAGGAGCTCTTTAAGAACCTCAACGGCAGAATCTTTCTCCATGCCCCCACATCTTTAACCCACCTGGCGGATATCGATCCCAAGCGGATCGGCAAGGTGGCAGTGGCCATGAAACCGTTCAGGGACATTATGCGGAAGCGGGAGGAGAAAGGCGCGCTGGGATGGACCCTTTGTTTGGTTCCCACCGATGAATTGGCCCGACAGGCCAAATTAGACGTTGAACATTACACGGAGCAAGTCATCAAAGCCTGCTATCTGGATCAGCCCGACCCGGTCGAAGCCTGGGAGACCGTTTACAACGACGCTTTGGATATCAAAAAGTGGATCAACAGCCTGGACGTCCAACACTATCACGTGGCATCGGAAAACATCGATCTAAAAATCACGCCGGGGGATCAGCGGAAATGGATCGGCATTTCCGGGCATAACATCCCCAGCTTTGAGCTCTTTATCTCCCCGGACTGGCGCGGCACCACAGGCACCTATTTTGCCAACCAGCCTTCCTTCAGGAGCGGGAATTATGTGGAAGGGGTGAAATTGACATTTCAGGATGGCGTGGTATCCGAAACCAAAGCGGAAAAAGGGGAATCATTCACCCAACAACAGTTGGACATGGATGCGGGCGCCAGACGTGTTGGCGAATTTTCCCTGACGGACAAGCGCTTTAGTAAAATCGACCGGTTCATGGCCAGCACCCTGTATGATGAAAACTTCGGCGGAGACAACGGCAACTGCCACCTGGCCGTGGGCGCTTCATATTCGGACACCTTCGACGGGGATCCCTCAACCCTTACGGAAGAAACAAAAAGAGAATTGGGATTCAACGATTCGGCGCTACACTGGGACCTGGTGAACACGGAACCCAAAACCGTCACCGCCCATTTGAAGTCGGGGAAAGATATGGTTGTATATGAAGATGGTATGTTTAAACATTAAGGTTACGCCCCATGCTTGAGCATACCTTTATCCACATACCGGGAATCGGTCCCAAAACGGAACAGACCCTTTGGAACCGGGGGATCTACCGATGGCATGATTTCTTAAATCATGAAAAACCTGTTTTTTCTCACGCAAAAGACCGGTTGATCCATGAGAATCTGGAAGCATCCTTGGCGCACCGGGACCATATCGGTTTTTTTAATGACAGACTGCCCGCAGGGGAAAAGTGGCGTCTTTTTGATACCTTCAAACACCGGGCCGTTTATCTGGACATTGAAACCAGCGGGTATGATCAATGGTCCAGCGACATCACCGTCATCGGACTTTATGACGGCGCCAATGTTCAGACCTTCGTGAACGGAAAAAATCTCGACGCATTTGAAATAGCCATTGCCGACTACGATCTGGTCATCACCTTTAACGGCGCCTGCTTCGACCTCCCCTTCATAAAAGGCGCTTTCCCGGGGATTTCGCTGCCGGAGGGGCATATCGACCTTCGATTCGTACTGAAAAAACTGGGATATGAGGGAGGCCTCAAAAAAATTGAGAAAGATCTCGGCATCGCCCGAGGTGACGACATTGAGGGGGTGGACGGCTTCGAAGCGGTCAGGCTATGGCGGAAATACCGGCGGGGCGATAAGAAAGCGCTGAAAACCCTTATCAGCTATAACAATGCGGATATTATAAATCTGGAACCCTTGATGGAATTGGCGTATGAGAGAATGAAATCAAGGGTTTTCGCTAAAAAGCAATATGAAAAACAGGGATCATGCAGGTCCGAATTGTAACGTTAAGGCATGCGTTGCCAGGCAGGGACCCGGATACCATGGGAAATTCGGATCACGCTTCGCCGACGAGATGATAAGTAGGGATCTTGTCAATCTCATCCCCTAATCGCGATCGGGCTTTCCACAGGTCATAGGCTTGTTGCAGCCGGAGCCATATCCCCGGACCGTTGCCGCAGAACTTTCCAAGCCTTACCGCTATCTCCGGTGTTATCGAACGTGCCCCTGTCATAATCCGCTGCAACATCTGCCGAGATATTCCGAGCTGTTGCGCCGCTTCTCTGGCAGATATTCCCAGTGCAGGAAGAACATCATCCCTAATGATCTTTCCCGGATGTACCGGTGTCATAGCCGGTTCCTCCGTCACCAATAACTCTTTAGGCATTTCTCTCTCCTTATAAAACTTTCGCTCCCTCCCGCTCAGCCTTGTACACTTTGTGGCAAACCGATGCTTTGTGACATTAATGATATTGGACAAGGTCCACACGCCGGACGTCGTTGCCGGCCCACTCAAATGTGATGCACCAGGGCCCGTTTACATGCACACTGTAACGTTTTGGTTTTCCCTGTAATCTATGGAAATCAAAGCCGGGGATATGCATATCCGTCAAGTTTTCTGCTTCATGAAGAACCATTAACCGACTCCGACACCTGTTAACTAGATCAGCCCGAACACCGCTCGGATCATTTTTCTTAAAGAGTCGAGAGAGCCCTTTATGCCGGAAGCTCCTAATCATGTTAGCAGCATAACAACCAAAGAGATGATTGTAAAGGGTCTAGGGGACGGGTCTAGGGGACGTTCGTCAGATTATAAGTTACTCAGAGGCTTCTGGTTCTTTCTGAAAAATTGTCCGGCCTTCTATGCTCTCTTATACGAGTTTTGAGTGGTATATAAACTTATAATCTGTAGTACGTCCCCTATTTCACACTATTTCACACGGGTGGGACTTTCGCTTTCCGCGATCACCCACTGGATAACAATAACCAATTTCATCCCGATTTACGCGGGTTCCCAAGGTTTCGGGCTTACCTCGGCGCGAGAAGCGTTTGGTTCGCCGCCTACAACTCATCTCCAGCAAGCGGATGTCGTTCCGGCACATTGGCGAGAATTTGTTCAACTTTTTCCAAGTCAGCTCTGGCAGCGCGTGCGTTAATATATTCTTCTGTAAGGAGTGCTGATATTTTTTCAGACACTGCTGAGGAAATGAACTGATTGATCGATACGCCTTCCTGCTTCGCAATCTCACGAATATGTCTATGGATAGACTCCGGTAATCTCAAACTTAAGGCACCCATTTGATTACCTCCAAAAGTGTCTTCGGAGCGAAAATTTCCACACCAAAATCCTCAACTCCCCTGAAATCCTTCCTGTTAAAAGTTGTGATGGATTTCACACCAGACGCCACCGCCAGTTCGAGAACGTGATCGTCTTTCGGATCAGGGAGAAATGGTCGCCACAAATAATGAATTTTGTGCAAGGAGCACAATGCGCAAAAAGCGTCAAGCAAAGCATCAATTTCTGCATCGGTTAGATTCAATTTTCTGCTGTTTCGTTTCAAAACATCCTCATATTCAAAAAGTAGGGCAACAGACATCACAGGTTGGACACGGTTCTTCATGATGGCCTGGATCAGTTGAAACGATGCACCAGTCCTGGAATACAGCCCCGCGTAAAGGATGTTCGTATCAATTACAGTGCGAATACCATCACCTCATCATGATACCATATACGGTATTGTCTCATCCGTCAAGCACGAGTTTACTCCGGAAAGAGGCACGCCCATGAAATTATCTGTTTCTATCGTCTTCAATGTTCAAATGATGATCTGCCGCCAAATTAGCGCCCCGCTCTACGGCCTTGCTGACCGCCGACTGGACAATCCCCAGCCGTTTGCCAACCTCCGTACCGGTAAGCCCAAGATCCCTAACGGCCCAAAAACATACCAGGCTTCTTGCCCGAACCCGTTCTGGTTTCTTGCTCGGCTGAAGAATCACCTCCGGACTCATTTTTAACAGTTCCGCCACGCGAACAACGACCTTATCAAAGTCATATCCATGGGATAACAGCCGATAGCGTCGATTAAAGTGTTCTTCCTTCTCTTTCAAAACCGATTCCACAAAATCGCCGTCACCCAGTATCCTTTCATCGCTTTTTACATGGATCCCCTGCTTGCGAA
>JAERTK010000117.1 GCA_016844935.1 Desulfobacteraceae bacterium
CAGTTGTCAGTTTTCAGATCTGAAGGTTATTTTAAAATCAGAAGAGATTAATACCAACGAGCTTTTACTGACAACTGATAACTGACAACTGATAACTAACATAAAGGTACTAAAATGGATATTGACCTTTTCAAAGAGAAAATTCTAATTCTGGATTTTGGCTCCCAGTATACCCAGCTCATCGCCAGAAGGGTGCGTGAGGCCAAAGTCTATTGTGAAATTCACCCCTTCAATATGGACATGGGCGCCATAAAGGCTTTTTCTCCCAAAGGTATTATTCTCTCGGGGGGTCCCGCCAGCATCTATGATGCGGAGGCGCCTTTTGCCCATGAAGGTATTTTCCATCTGAATATCCCCGTACTGGGCATCTGCTACGGCATGCAGTTTCTCACCCGTTTGCGGGGGGGCGTGGTGGCCCAGTCGGGGGATCGGGAATACGGAAATGCCACCATGACCGTCCGGGACGACAGAGACCTGTTTCGTGGATTTGAGAAGGATGAGGGGTGGACTGTCTGGATGAGCCATGGGGATCGTATTGAACGGATGCCCGACGGATTCGAAGTCCTTGCCAGCAGCAAGAACAGCCCCGTGGCCGCCATGGCCGATGCCTCACGCCGGTTTTTTGGTGTGCAGTTCCATCCGGAAGTGGCCCACACCCCCGAGGGGACCAAAATTCTGGCCAACTTCCTGTTTCACATCTGTGGTTGCGCACCGTCCTGGAATATGTCCTCTTTCCTCCGCCGAACGGTGGAGACCCTGCGGGCACAGCTCGGAAATGAACGGGTGATCTGCGGACTCTCCGGCGGTGTGGATTCCTCGGTAACCGCGGTGCTCCTGCACGAGGCCATTCACGATAATCTGTCCTGCATCCTGGTGGACAACGGGCTCCTTCGAAAAGGGGAAGCCAAAAAAGTGGTGGAGGTGTTTCAAGGTTATTACGGCATTGATTTGTATCTGGTGGATGCGTCGGGCCACTTCCTGGGTTCTTTGGAAGGTGTGACGGACCCGGAAGAAAAGCGAAAGATCATCGGCCGTGAGTTTATCAAAATTTTTGAGAAAAAGGCGTCGGAACTGGGTTCAGCCCAGTACCTGGCCCAGGGCACCCTGTACCCGGATGTGATTGAAAGCGTCTCTTTCAAGGGCCCTTCCGCCACCATCAAGAGCCACCACAATGTGGGGGGCCTGCCCGAGGTCATGAACCTGAAACTGGTGGAACCGCTGCGGGAGCTTTTTAAAGATGAGGTCCGTGAGGTGGGTATTGAATTGGGACTTCCCAGGGAACTGGTCATGCGCCAGCCGTTTCCGGGGCCCGGTCTCGCCATTCGAATCCTGGGGGAGATTACCGACGAGCGACTTGCTATTTTGCGGGCGGCGGACGTCATTGTGCTGGATGAAATCAGAATGGCCGGTCTTTACGAAAAAGTCTGGCAGTCTTTTGCAGTGCTTCTGCCGGTTCGCACCGTCGGGGTCATGGGCGATGAACGAACTTATGAAAATGTGATCGCCGTCCGCGTTGTGGATAGCCTGGATGCCATGACCGCGGACTGGTCAAAGATCCCTTATGAAGTCATGGGCAGAATCTCCAATCGGATCATCAACAGCGTCAAGGGGGTGAACCGGGTCGTTTATGACATTTCTTCCAAACCGCCGGGCACCATTGAGTGGGAATAAAGGGGGGTAAAAAATGGAAAGGCACCTGCTGATAACGGTCAGTGAAAAGCACGACAACCTCTTCGGGGTGCGGTTTGTGGGGGGATTTTTCACGCAGAAGGAGAATATGAAAATCACCCTGCTGTATCTGACGCCGAAACCCCCCGGCCGGTTTGAGGCGGATCGGGAAACAGAACTTCAAAGCAAGAAATCAGAAGCCACAGGACGAAAGGCCTTGAATGAGGTAAAAGAGGAACTCTTGTATCTGGGGTTTGAAGAGGAGCAAATTTTCACCAGGCTCAGGGCCCGCCGGCTTTCAAAGGTGAGTGAAATCATTCATGAGGGTTCCGAAGGCAAATATGATGCGGTGGTGCTTGGGCGGCGAGGGCTTTCCTGGCTGGAGCAAGCCTTTGATGAAAGCGTCACCCGGACCCTGCTTGAACAGCAATGGGATTTTCCCATCTGGCTTTGCCGAAGACCGGATATGGAACGAAAAGATGTGATGGCCTGTGTGGATGGATCCCATGCGTCCCGCCGCATGCTGGATCATGTGGGGTTCGTTCTGGAACCGGCGCAAGAACAGTATGTGACGCTGCTGGCTGTTTCCAGAAAAGGAAAAGTGGGGGATAGGGTTGTCGAAGACATTCTCAGCGAGAGCAAAGAGATTCTGGTTGCTGATGGGATTTCACCGGAACGGATTCGCTCTAAGGTGATTCAGGAAGCCAACCCGGGAAAAGCCATCATCAGAGAAGCCGGGGCGGAGCGTTTTGCAGCCGTGGCAGTGGGCCGGACCGGTACGGGAATGGGGTTATTGAAAAAAGTTTTTGTGGGATCCGTCAGCCGTGCGCTTTTCAGTGAATTGGAGGGCGCTTCACTCTGGCTGGCCTGAGGCGAGACCTTTGAAAAGAGAGATCCCCACCCTTTGCAGGATGTGCGATCACGGTTGTGGCATTCTGGTGACCGTGGAGGAGGGTATCCCCGTCCATGTTCGGGGCAATCCGGCCCATCCCTTCAACAGGGGCTGGCTATGCGTCAAGGGTAAAGCCTGTCTTGATCTGTTTCATTCCCCCAGACGTCTTAAAACCCCACTGATCCGTCAGGGCGGTCGACTCGTTGAGGCCCCCTGGGATGAGGCCCTTGCTTATGCCGCCCACCGCATGCGGCGGCTCAAGGAAAAATGGGGTCCCCAGGCCCTTGGCATCTATTATGGTGAAGGGGTGGGGCATCAGGAAATCCGGTTTTACATGAAGCGGTTTGCCAATATTTTCGGCACACCCAATTTCATGAGCGTAGGTTCCATCTGCAATGCGGCCCGAACCTTAGGCGAGGTGCTGACCATCGGCGGCCTCACCAAACCGGATATGGCCAACTCCCGATTCATCATTATCTGGGGGGCCAATCCTCTGGTTTCACATGAGCCGGTTCCGCCCAAAATCATCAGACGTTTGGGAAAATCGGATACGCGCCTGGTGGTGATCGATCCCCGAAAAACCGAGACGGCACAAAGGGCGGATATGCATCTGGCCATCCGTCCGGGGACCGACGAGACCCTCATTCTCAACATGCTTCATGTGATCCTGAACGAAGAACGGTGGGACCGGGCGTTTACCGAAATGTGGGTGGCGGGATTTGAGGAACTGCGGACGGAAATCACCCAGGCCAGGTTTTCGCCGGAAAAGGGAATGGCGGTTACGGGCGTCGATCCGGAAATGGTTCGGAGGGTGGCCCGTGAATACGCAGATACGAAGCCTGCCGGCATCTCCACGGGAAACGGCCTGGAACACCATCCTTTCGGGGTAACCACCACCCGGCTTCTGGCCGTCTTGAAAGCTATCACGGGGAATCTGGATGTTCCGGGCGGTGATTTGTTCACGCCCAAGCCGAAAATCAAAGACATCACCACGCCTCTGCCCCCGCCCACGGTACCGGCCGTGGGTTCCGAGCGGTTCCCTGTGTTCTGCGGGGCCCGGGGGGAAGGGCAGGCGCTTTGCATCCCCACGGCCATCCTGGATGAAAAACCCTATCCCATCAAAGCAATGACCCTTACGGGCGGGAATCCGACCCTTCAGTGGCCCGACAGCAACCGGACGGCGGAAGCCCTGAAAAAGCTGGAATTTCTCATGGTGGTGGATGTGGTGACTTCCCCCGACAGCCATTTCGCGGATGTGGTCTTCCCGGCATGCACCTTCCTGGAACGCGACGAACACCGGACCAACGTTTATCTGAACCTGCCCCACGTCACTCTGAGACAGGCCGTTGTTGAGCCCGTGTACGGTCTCCCCGATCAGATGATCTGGATCAAACTGGCCCACGCCATGGGCTACGGTGCGTATTTCCCGTGGAAAACCTGCAAAGAAGGTATCGACGAACTGCTGGGTGACATGGGGATATCCTATGAAAGTCTTGTGGCCCAAGGCGGCATCCAGCAATATGCTTCAAGGACATACCGGCAGTACGAAAAAAACGGGTTCAATACGCCTTCGGGGAAAGTGGAAATTTATTCAGGGCGTCTCAAAAAGATGGGGTTTGATCCCTCTCCCATCCGGGCGGGCATGGAACAGATCCCTAGCGGCGCGGTGGAAACCGATTCGCTGATGTTGACCACGGGCGGCAACCTTCTCCCTTACACCCACTGGCAGCACCGCTATATCCCGCGTCTCAACAAAAGGGCCCCAGAACCGCTCCTGGAAATCCATCCCCATACCGCCGCCAAATTCCATATTTCCGATGCTGACGGGGTGGAAGTGACGACGGAAACCGGAAGCATCAGGATCAAGGCCCGGTTGACCGAAAGCATCCGTCCGGGGACCGTGCACATTCCCCAGGGTTGGGAGTCCAGCAATGCAAACCGGTTGACGTCGGTTGAAAACCGGGACCCCGTTTCCGGCTTCCCGAACCTGAAATCTTTAAGTTGCCGAATCCGGAAAATTTGAAATGAAACCTCCCCTACTTTGCGAAAAACGGTATGATGTGTCCGAAAGGGACAACGGGAAACGGGCGCATGCCATCCTCATGGGAGAAAAAAATCGCATTGAAAAGCGCATGGAGAAGTTGGGTCTCTCCCTCAGGCTTGCAAGAGAGGAAGACATCCGGAACATCCACCACAGAACGCGCGAAAGTTTTTCTGAAGAAGCGGCCCAGGGAATCAGTCTTTACGATTTATACCGCTTTATCCATCATGGCTATCCGGCGGTTGTCGTTGACCGGGATGGGGAAGTCCTCGCCTATGACCTGTCCATATCCTACGATGATAGGCATAAAACCTCCTACGAGGTGGCTGTGGCCGTGGACTCAAAACTTTCCGGTCATGGATTGGGATATCTTCTTTCCACCTATGGCGCCATATTGGGGTGGGAGCGGGGCAGTCGGGTCCGGAAATCAAGTGTCCATCCTTTAAACATCCCCTCCGTAAAAAACCTGTTGAATTACACTGGTTTTCATGGAGCGGACTTCATCCCGGACTTTCTGGGTCAAATGGGTCCCAGGCTGGTTCTGAGGATGCCGTTGACCCCGAATGCCATATTGAATCAGGGGGTATCCGTGAAAGCGGTGAAACAATTTGTAAACACCCGTGCAAAAGATGTAGAATACCGGCTCTTGAGATGCGACGCCTTTTCCGAAATGGTCAAAATGTATGGCGAATCGCGGTTTCGTGTCATTGCCTTCATTCCGGGAGGCGTATTCCATGACGGACCTCTTTTCCTGGCAACGTCCTTGGAACCATGAATGCGGGAAGGAGCGGGTTTGAAAAGGTTGGGCGGACCATCTTCCAAAGGGTAGAGGATCGGCGGGGGTTCAAGCGGAAGATGGCCGAAAAAAATCAGTCTGGAGGCATTATTAAATGAAAGTCAGGTTCTTTCCATCTATTCTCGGCATATCTCTCATGGTGGTCTGTTTTGCCGTATCGGCCCGCGGGGAAGAGGTTTCCAATCAGGCCATGCAGGATCAAATCAGGGCGCTCAAGCAGATGGTACTGGAACTCCAGAACCGGATACAACAGCTGGAGGCGGGCCGTTCCGGAACCGAGGGGAGGGAGACCTCCGCCACAATGACGCCCGCAGCCTCCAAGCCTGAGAAAGATGCAACGGCAAAGGCCCCTGAGCCGAGAAAAATCGTTCCGGCCCGGTCATTACCGGCCAAGGCTAAAAAAACCGCCGGAAAAGTCCCCCCGGCGAAAAGTGGAATGCCGAAGGAACTGGGTGCCAAACCTCCGGCGCCCCTTGACGTGGCGGGTCACGAGGTTCGGGTGGGGATCTCAGGCGCCATCCAGCTGGATGCGATTCATGACTTCAACGCTGTGGGGTTGAAGCCCGGCGATGGTCAGCCGCGGGAGTTCATTACCGCCTATATTCCCGTGGGCGGACCCGCTGCCGACATCACCAACCGTACCACTTTCAGCCCCAATCAGAGTTATCTCACCGGCTGGGCGGAGACCGACACGCCGTACGGGCCGCTCAAAGTCTTTGCCAATGTGAATCTTTTTGGTTCCTCAACGGAGCCGGAATTCCAGGTCTATAAGGTTTACGGGGAATGGGGCTGGCTCAAGGCCGGTCTTGATTATACCCTGTGGCTCAATCAGGCCGCCATACCGAGTACCCTCGATTTTGAGGGTCCCAATGCCGCTCCGGAAAATCGGTTTACCCAGGCGAGTTTGAAGATTCCGTTGCACCCGGGTGCGAAGAAGCGCGAACTTTTTTTTACGGTGGGCGTGGAAGATGCTGAGGCGGACATGACCCTGCCAGCCGGTGTCAACCCGGTAAACCAGTTTCCGGCGGTCATTGGAAAACTCACCTATGAACCCGATTGGACTCAAATGGAACTGGCCGGGCTCTACCGTCGCCTCAAAGCCGAGGGACCCGGATATGACCAGTCCATAAACGGATGGGGTGTGGTTTTCAGCGGCAGCGTCGACACCTGGGGCAGTGACAATTTTGTATGGGGCATTGAATATGGGGAAGCCCTTGGCGCCTACTCGCAGGACACGTCGGGTCTGGGCCTGGATGCCGCGCCCACATCCGCTACAAACTCTGATTTGAAAGCCATTCCGGCTTTCGGCCTGTGGGCCGGCTATCAGCACTGGTGGAGCAAATCCCTCAGATCATCGGCCACCTACGGTTTTATGCACCTGGATAGCGATTTCGATTTGTGGCCAAACCCCGCTGGTACGGGAACCTACAAGCAGACCCAATACGCCTCCATGAACCTGGTCTGGAGCCCCTGGCCCCCCTTTGACGTGGGCCTGGAATACCTGTATGGCAGCCGCACCGTTACCAGCAGCACTGCGGTGGATGGCAGCACCACTGGCCGGAACCACCGCGTTCAATTCACCATGCGGTGGAATTTTGACTGGGAACGGTGATCGGTAGAAAGTGGATCCTTTAATTTTAACAGCGGCATTTGTTTTTGGGTACCTGGCGTACCGGCTGGGACTGCCACCGCTGGTGGGGTTTCTGGTGGCCGGTCTGGGGCTCAGTGCTTTCGGGTTTTCGTCCACCCCACTTCTCAGGATTGGTTCGGATGTGGGCGTTACCCTCCTTCTGTTTACCATCGGGTTGAAGCTGAAAATCAAGGACCTTGCCAAACCCGAGGTGTGGGCCGGCGCTTCCCTGCACATGGGGCTTGCCGTATCGGTTTTCGGATTTGCTCTCTTTTGTCTGGGGTTTTCCGGACTGCGCTTTTTCATGGGGATGGACCTTGATACGGCCCTCCTGGTGGCCTTTGCCCTCAGTTTCTCCAGCACGGTGTTTGCCGTAAAAATCCTCGATGAAAGCGGCCGGATGAATTCCCTCAACGGGCAGACCGCCATCGGGGTCCTCATCATTCAGGATGTTGTGGCCGTCATTTACCTGACGGTTTCTACCGGTAAGGTGCCCTCAATCTGGGCGCTGCTGGTCATCGCACTTCTGCCCTTTGCCAGAAAGATTTTTCAGGCCATGCTGACCCGTGTGGGACATGGCGAGCTGATGGTTCTGTTCGGTCTGTTTCTGGCGCTTATTGCGGGAGCCCATATTTTTGAATCGGTTCGGCTGAAACCGGACCTGGGCGCTTTGGCGGTGGGCATGCTGATGGCGCACCATCCCCGGGCCAAAGAAATGGCCGACGTACTCATGAGCGTGAAAGATATCCTGCTGGTGGGCTTCTTTCTGCAGATCGGCCTGACCGGGCTTCCGGATATGTCCGGGTTTGTGGCTGCCGGCGTTCTGGTGCTTCTGCTGCCGCTCAAAATGCTGCTTTACTTTCTCATATTCACTCGATTTACCCTCAAGGCCAGAACATCGTTTATCATCACCATGAACCTGGCCAACTACAGCGAGTTCGGCCTGATTGTGGGGGCTCTGGCTGTAACCAGTGGAAGACTGGATCCCCAATGGCTGGTGGTCATTGCCATCGCCCTCTCCCTTTCCCTGATGTTGGCATCCCCTCTCAACAAGTATGCGGATCAGATATTTTCCCGAATGAGCCGTCCGTTGAAGCGCCTCGAGACCCAGCGCCGTCACCCGGAAGAGTTGCCCATAGACGGGGTGCCGTGGCAGATCGTGGTTCTGGGGATGGGTCGGGTTGGGGTGGGGGCGTACGACTGGTTTCAGGAAAGATTCGGTCATGTGGTGAGCGGCGTCGATTTCGATGAGGAGATCGTTACGACCCAACTGGAGGTGGGGCGCTGCGTGAGTGAGGGGGATGTGATGGATCCCGATTTCTGGCGTCGGCTGCCGGCAACCCAGGGCGTCGTGAAACTGGTGGTTCTGGCCTTGTCAAATCTTGACGCAATGTTGTATGCTGCTGAAAAGCTGAAAGAAATCGGATACCGGGGGGATGTGGCCGCAGTGGCACGTTATGATGACGAGGTGGCGTTACTGCGTGAAGCCGGTGTGAACATCGCTTTCAACATCTACGGCGAAGCGGGAGCCGGTCTGGCGGCGCATGTGTGTGAATCTCTGGAGACGTTTCAGGATTAGATCGGCCTTATGCCGGGCGTAGAATGGTGGGTATAAATGATCTGACTTCTTGTTCTATTTTTCCCCCAATAGATTGTCTCGCCTTTTTTAAGTCATAAGATGTCTGAAGACTTTTTATAGGGCCATCATCCTTAAATAATCCTTCTGCGTCTCGTATACGCATCTCGAAATCAGCGTTAAGAAGGCTTCATCGTTTTTACGCGCTGCCTCAAGGGATGCGATATAATCCGACCGAAGTAGGGGCGGTATCAATGCAATATTATAGTCTTCCTGCAGAAGGATAAGGTTCATAATAAGCCTTGCCACCCTTCCGTTGCCATCAACAAAGGGATGAATAAAGACAAAGTCAAGATGCGCTTTTGCCGCAGTCAGTACCGGATGCTCCCTGTTTCTGTTTTTTTCAATGTTTGCGACAAGTTCTTTCATCAAATCCGGGACTTTGTCAGGATCAGGGAGCGGATAATGTGAACCCGAAATAAAGACTTTGCTTCTTCGATACAGACCGGCATTTTCCGGGTCAATTTTTCTGTAAAAAAGATGATGCATTTTAAGGATATCATCTTCAGCAATTTTTCGTTTTTCCACCCGCGCCGTCATTTCCTGAAAAGCTTCAGCATGGCCGTACGCTTCGAGATGGTCCCTCAGCGGTTTTCCGCCTATGGTGAGGCCGTCTTCAATGACCACTTTTGTTTCGGATTCCGTGAGCGTGTTTCCTTCCATGGCATTACTTGACCAGGTAAGGCCTATCTTATAGTAATGCCTCAGGGAAGTAACCGTTTCATCGGCGAGAGGGCGCATCTCATTTATTCGTTTTTGCAGCCCATCAATTTTTGTCAGCAATTCATTTATTGCCATGTTCCTGCTTCGCCTTGTTCTTCTTTTTTCTCACATATATCCAAACAAGTCATTCTATCAAATAGATACTGAGATTTAAAGTATTTAAATACAACCATAGGGGTAATGAGAAGGGGAACAGTAATTGTCTTTTTGGATGGGGAAAGATGGTGGAATATGATTGAAGAGTATAGGGGGAAATAGGGCGTGAATGTAAACAGGCCTTTAGGGAACAGAAGGTGGCGATGGAAGCGTTTGAAGGAACTCGGCAGGTGTCAGCACGCGAACGCCCTTGCAGTCTTTTTTTGAGCAGTTTTAAGTCTACAACAATGCTACAATATGTCATTCATAAAGTCAACAATGCTGAGTTTACCTCAAATTCAGGGAAGCCCTATTTCCAGATGTCCTCCATTTTAATCTTTTTCCCGAAACCAAACAGATCGTCCATCCAGAGGTAGATGTTGTCGAACCGGGGAAGGTTTTTCACATGCCATCTCACAAAGCGG
>JAERTK010000118.1 GCA_016844935.1 Desulfobacteraceae bacterium
AAATGGGTGGATGGTCGGGTGAAACTTATGCACGTTAACCTGACATGGCCCACCATGAAAATGCTGCTATTTTTTGTTCGTCTGTAATATTCTTTTGGAGCCACTTTCCGTCGCGTTTCTTTCGGTTACCATTACTATGGGAATGATAAACAGATCCGAATAATCACTTGATGGGTCCAGCGATTCGAGTCAGGCACGCCCCGTTAAAACGGGCGAAATGATGAAAAGAAGGAACACGGATGCGGGATTCTAATTAACCCCTTAAAGCTTCATCTATTCTGATGGTTTAAAGGGTTAAATAATTGAAAAGAATAGACGGCGTGGCGTTTCTTCAGGCAGTGACGGATTTTGCCTTGATCGATCTCGAATCAGGTTTTCTCGATCTGAAAGAGCCTTTCTGTGGGAGCGTTAAGGTATTCCTGCACAGCGTTGTTAAGGGCTTGTTGAACCTTGAGAGCCATGCTGTGATTCTTTTTTACACCGCGGAAGAGTGGTTTGAAGGTATCATGGGGATCGAAAAGAGGTCTCAGAGTGACCTGCTTTCCTGTTTTCTTGTGAATGAAAATAATTTTTTTCATCTCTTTCGGAATTAAAACCATATCCCCGGTGCTTCGTTCAGCCCCGAAGTCAGTTCGGGCGCCGGTTATATACGCCAATGCCCCCGCCTGACAGCAATGGTGGGAAGTCCGTATTTTGAAAGATTGTCGGACGGGCAACTCAGTGCCACAGAGGATTTTGAATGCCTCCTGTGCTGCTCTGAATGAAAAACAGACGCCCCCCACACAGTACCCATGAAACTTAAGAACATCCTTCAGTTTGATCTCCATCACCTCACTGTTCGATACACCCACAAGCACCGGGTCCTGGCTTCTCATGAATATTGAGACATCCGGGATAATAACAGGGGCAGGATCTTTGTTGTCTGTTGATCCCGCAACACCTGGGCTTTTAGCGGGGCTTGACCCGTATTTCGCTCCTTCGGCCAAGGCAGGTCCTTCCTGAAGAATTTGGCCTGCCAACGCTCCAAGCCCCAATATCCCCGCCTTTCTGAAAAAGTCACGACGACTCGAAACATTACATGTGCAACGATCCTCATCAATGGTGGACCTCTGGTTATCCTTATCCGTGGAGCCTTCCCACATAATCATTTTCCTCCTCGCCTCAAATGAATGTGCCGAAATGATGCGGCACCCATCAACCATCACCAGGCATGGATTCCCAATGGCAGTTCAACAGAAAAACGGAGCCTACATAAGCCCTATTTATCATATTTCTCCGCATAGGCGGCATCACTGTACATGGGCTCTCCATAAAGGTCCCGACCATAGTTGCGTATGATGCTCTGGCCTTTCTCCGAACCCAGGAAATCAATGAATTCAAACGACAGTTCCCATTCTGAAGTGGCCCCTTTGGGCTGACAGAGGCCGTGATAAGTGTTGATTAAAACGGGATCACCCCGGAACAATACCCTGAGATTCGTCAGGCCTTTTTTCCCCGCCACCCAGGTGCTGCTATCAGTCATAAAGTAGCCGTTAATTTCGTTTGCTTTTCTTAAAGTGGCCATCATAAAGGCCTTGGTGGTGATATACCAGTCACCGGAAGGAATAGCCCCGGATTTCCTCCATAGGGTCATCTCTTTTTTGTGAGTACCGGAATTGTCCCCCCGGGATAAGAATTTTGCCTGGGCCGAGGCGATTTTGGCGTAGGCTTCGGTAGCACTCTTAGCTTCGGCAATACCCGCCGGGTCATCTTTTGGACCTACGATGTAGAATTCGTTAGAGCCAATCAAGGTCCGCTTAACTGCCCAGCCATCTTCCACTGCCTTTTTCTCGGCCGCTGGCGCATGAACCATCACTAAATCAACCTCTTTCCCCTTGAGGAGTTTCAAAGAAGCTCCCGATCCGGCCTTTATCCAGCACATTGAAGCCTCATGATTTGCGAGAAACGCTTCGGCCAGCTTTTCAAGCAACCCCAATTCACCCGGGCTGCCGGTGGCCAGTCGTAATTGATGGGCTTCATTTCCATATACGGCTTTGCACTCTCGGGCCGGAGACGTGGAAGGTGCGGCGATAAACACTAAAACAAGGATAACACTCAAGATACTTTTTTTCACCTAACACCTCCAGGAAGCAGTTGCTCCAATTTGATGGTCTCGATCCGAAAAGCTATCAACGAATAAGCGCAAGCAAGATGCGGCAGATCGGGCTTGACGGAACACTAGTGTGTCAAAGAAAATCCGACTATCCCGCCTTGGGGGATTGTGGGGGCTATTTTCATTCTGCTTAAAAATCTCCGTTGCGCAGCTTTCATTCGTAGGATTTTCTGAAAATCATTGCCCAGTTCAAAGAATATTCTTGTATCAAACCTGCAGAATTTTGAATCAACTATAGGCCGTACCGGATTACTTGATACGGAAAAAACTACTTGACAGGTTTATACGGCTTCCAAATAGAATTCATCTCCCCGGTTCTCAAAAGCATCTTTACCAAGATATTCTTCTTCGGCATTTTTTGAATATACCTCA
>JAERTK010000119.1 GCA_016844935.1 Desulfobacteraceae bacterium
CGGTATGGTTGCCTTCGACCGGGGACCGTCACAAAAGCTCGACGCTATCTTAGCTGCCACAGTTTTGGCCTTCGGTTTCATTTACATCCATCCTTTTGAGGACGGGAACGGCCGTATTCACCGCTACCTTATCCATCATGTTCTTGCCCAAAGAGGGATAAACCCGCCCGGCGTGGTGTTCCCGGTGTCTGCCACCATTTTGGAGCGAATCGACGAATACCGCCGCATTCTGGAGGACTATTCCAAGCGGCTTCTGCCGGTGATCAAATGGAAGCCTACTGAGGGCGGAAACGTCAATGTCCTTAACAATACAGCCGACTTTTACCGTTTCTTTGACGCAACACCGCATGCCGAATTCCTTTACGCTTGCGTGCAAAAGACCATAGAGGAAGCCCTGCCGAATGAAACAGCGTTCCTCAGGCGATATGATGAGTTCAGTGAACGTGTGGGGAACCTTGTGGATATGCCCGATCGCATCGTAGATCTTCTTTTCCGCTTTCTCAGGCAAAATAAGGGCCGCCTGTCAAATCGTGCACGTGATGGCGAGTTCGCTGAGCTCACGGCGCGGGAAACGGAACGTATTGAGCGAATTTTCAATGATGCCTTTGCCGATTCTGAGTTGTGAAATGGTTTTCGGCGGAAGTCATATGCGCTCGGGTGATGTGGCGACTGAGGGAACGGGGAGATGACCGCAGCAGAGATAATTGTCAAACAGGCTCTAAGCCAGAGTAGCCGAAAATCTTGAACATATTTCCACGGCCAGAGCAAAAATGATGTCAAGGGCCAGATGTTCACCAATGCTTCGATCGAACAACAGCTTCGATTCAGGCGGGAATTCATCATCCCCCTTCCACAATAGAACCGCAACCGGTATGCGAGGGGCTATTCTGAAGAAGTACGCCGCATCCGCCATATCAAGCGGCATGCCGCCCAGTTGCGCACATGCGTCACGGAATCCCGGAAGATTGTCTCCGAATCGTTTTTCAATCAAATGGGTGGGTATTTCGTGGGGCCCCCGGAAAAAGGTAACACCGCCGGTGATGTCCTTCACCGATATCCATTCTTTACGGATGGGGATCTCCCTGCAGGTTAAGAGGTAGTGAACCATAAAAAGGTCAAAAAATGTCCTGGCATCATCGTGGGTGTCCAAAAGGCGTGTTATCCGGGATTCTTCCGGGAATACGCCATAATCTTCTCCCCATACGGCTAAAACGTAACAACCTTGACCGGCATCATAATTACATAAGGCACGCCTGCAAACATCCGCCGGATCCATTTGCGCCAGATCCTGAAAATGACAGTCGTCAACTGCTTTACTCATTTTGTTACCTCTTGTGACAATCCGGGAATCCTCCCGAATCGGTCGCCTTTGTCCACAAACAACCTTTGTGTTTTATTACGCCACCTTAAAGAGGGACACCCCATCCTGGAGACCATTTGCCGCATCGGTCAGCTGCTGAATGGCGTCGTAGGTTTCACGGAAAGATTCGAGCGTTTCCTGCAGCTCTTCTTTCAAGTTTGTCATGGAGCCGCTGATGTTCAGGGCATCATCAGACTGGCTGCCCACAGCCAGGTTAATCTCCTCAAATCGGGGCGAGATGATCTGAACCCGTTCAATAATCTCCGCCAGCTGACCGCTGATTTTCCCCACATCTTCGGCGCTCCCTTTCACTTCGGATACGAACTTATCCATTTCCATCACACCCGCCGACACGGCGGACTGCATCCCATGCACCATCTGCTCAATATCCAGTGTGGCCACAGCCGTCTGATCCGCCAGTCTGCGAATTTCCCTCGCCACCACATTGAACCCCCTTCCGTATTCCCCGGCTTTTTCCGCTTCAATGGCGGCATTCAGGGACAGAAGATTCGTCTGATCCGCCACTTTGGTGATGGTATCCACCACGTGGGTGACATTCTCAGCCTTTTCGTTGATGGACTCAAGATGGCTGGATATGGACCTGGAAGCGTCTTCCATGCGGTGCATGGCCTCTTTCATACCGCCCAGATCCGCCTGGCTCCGGCTGGCAAATCCGGTGGTCTCCTCGGACGCGGCCACCACATTTTCAACGGTGCCCACAAGCTGAACGGCCACCTGGGTTATGCCCTCCACGGACCTGAGCACCTTGTCGGTGGAGAGCACCTGGTTGCTCATGGTGGCCTCCTGCTCCTTGGCCGCGGCGGCCAGCTCATTTGACGAAGACGTCACCTGAACGCCCGAACGCTGAACCTGGCTGATGAGGGAATTGAGATTCTGTATCATGGCACCCAGAGCCGAAAGCAGACGGCCGGTCTCGTCATGGGTTTGGACCGGCACCTGGACCGTAAAATCCCCTTTGGACACTTTACGCGCGATGTTCACCGCTTCGGTTATGGGTCTGCTGATCTTTTTCGCCAGCCACAAGAGCACCAGGAAAGTTGCCAGCAAACCGGCACACGAAATGAGCAGGATCTGAAGCAGGGTCTCCCGGATGGGGCTGATAATCTCATGTTCCGAAACACGCATGACGATGGTCCAATCCCCCGTATCAATCCTGACCCCGGAGAAAATATCCCGGTGGCCGTGCAAAGGATCCATGGCACGGATGAGCAGTGGCGGTCCCGTATGGGTGTAGAAACGCTCCAGAATTCCGGCGTAATCCGTCTCCTTGAGATTTCGGGTCATCATCCGCCCAAGGCTTTCCGGATCCGCTTCCCCAGCTTCTCCTTTCCCCTCGGAGCGGAGCCGGGAATGGGTTTCCCGGGACACCAGGGGCATGGTGGAAGAAATAATCTTACCCTTTCGACTGAGCAGTACAAATGCCGCTGATTTGTACGGTTTGAAACCCTCGAGATATGCATGAATATGGGTCAAGGCCCGGTCAACACCGGCAATACCCACAAACTTGCCGTCGATCTCAATGGGAAAGGTCTGCTCCACAATCATCTTGCCCTCGTATAGATAGGGCTCCGTGATCATATATTTTTCTGGGTTTTGGGAAAGGAACTTGTCCTTGTTTCCCTGGTAATATAGGCTTGTTTCCATGTCAATGAGGGGATTCAGTTTGATCTCCCCTGCTCCGCCCTCTTCCACAAACCAGTAGGGCAAAAACCGCCCCGACCCGTCCAGCCCTTTTTTCGTATCCCCGGCCTTTTCCAGAAAGGCTTTGTCATTCTGGTCCGCATTGGGCTCATAACCGAAATAGGCGCCGGTAAATCTCGGGTATGTCAGCAGGATATTCCGGGCATACCGGGTGGAGGCTTCTCTGTTTCCGAACAAACCACTTTTCTGGGCCAGGGCCATGGCCTTGGCTACGGATACGGCCTCCAGATTCTGCTCCTCGATCTTATTGGCGATTTCCCGGGTGTGGGCCTTGATGAGTTGGTCATTTTCCTGGATGAGGGTTCGGTACATACCCTTGGAAAAGGCCGCAACAATAAAGAGGACCACCAGGGTAACGGTGATGCCGAAATAGAAAATCAGCCTTCCCTTGATGCTGGACGGCAAGACGCTTTTCTTCATAATCCACCTCCCGAAACAGTTCCCGGCCAATTTTACCGACTAATAGTTACCTGATTCGGCGCCGTAACGCAATACACAATTGCCACCCACCCTATGACTTGACCCGCACGCCCGAAGACTTTATAATCGCGTTCCTGAAAGTTCACTGGCGGAAACTGGAGGTAACAAAATGGCTTTGAAGACTGGTGACGAATATCTACGCTCCATAAAGGCCCTGGATCTCAAGGCCCACATGCTGGGCAAGAACACCTCTGATCTGGACCAGCACGGTCTGGTAACCCCGTCGCGCCGGGCGGTGGCTTACACGTTTGACGCCGCCCATGATCCCGAAACCCGGGATCTTTTTTGTGTGGAATCCCCCCTGTGCAAGGATGTGGTGAACCGTTTCTCCCATCTCCATCAAGGCCCTGAAGACCTGGTCAGCAAGGTCAGGATGCAGCGCTTGTGCGGTACCGGTACCGCCTGCTGCTTTCAGCGCTGCGTGGGCATGGATGCGGCAAACGCCATCTACAGTACCACTTATGAATGCGATGGGAAACACGGGACCCCATACCATTCAAGGTTCAAGGATTACTGGGCCTGGGTTCAGCAACAGGATCTGGTTGTTGACGGCGCCATGACGGACCCCAAAGGAGATCGGGGGAAACGCCCCAAAGAACAGGTGGACCCGGATCTTTTCCTGCGGGTCAGCGAGAGACGACCCGAAGGCGTTGTCATCAGTGGGGCCAAACTGCATCAAACAGGAATGCTCAACTCCCACGAAATTCTCGTGATGCCAACTTTGACCATGCGGCCCGGAGAGGAAACCTGGGCGGTGTGCTGTGCCGTACCCACTGATGCCAAAGGGGTACGCTACATTTACGGGCGTCAGGCCAGCGATACCCGAAAGCTGGAAACCCATACCATGGACGTGGGAAACCCCCGGTTCGGGGGGCAAGAGGTCATGACCGTGTTCGAGGATGTTTTCGTACCTCACGAAAGGGTTTTTTTGAATGGGGAGGTGGATTTCTCAGGGATTATGGTGGAACGGTTTGCCGCCTACCATCGCCAGAGCTACGGGGGCTGCAAGGTGGGCGTGGGCGATGCGCTCATCGGCGCAACGGCCCTGATTGCCCGCATGAACGGGGTCGAAAAAGCCACCCACATTAAAGAAAAAATCGTGGAGATGATCCACTTAAACGAGACCCTTTACGCTTGTGGCATCGCATGCTCGGCCACGGGGGAGGCTACCCCCTCGGGGAACTATCTGGTCAACATGCTCCTGGCCAACGTCTGCAAGCTGAATGTGACAAGGTTCCCTTACGAAATGGCCCGTCTTGCCACCGATGTGGCGGGAGGGCTTTTGGGGACCATGCCCTCGGCCGCGGATCTGGAGGATCCTGTAACGGGTCCCTATATCCGGAAATACCTGGCGGGCGCGCCGGATGTGGATGTGGTGGACCGCATGAAAGTGTTGCGCCTCATGGAAAATATGGTGGCGGGCGCGGGCGCCGTGGGCTATCTCATCGAGTCCATGCATGGCGCCGGCCCCCCGGCCGCCCAGCGGATCATGATCGGACGTCAGGCGGACCTTGAAGGAAAAATGGCACGGGTTAAACAGATGCTGGATATTGCGTGAGCCCGGAAAGCTTGATAGCTCTTTTCACAAGATCCGTCCAGGATAAAAAGCTGTTATTGCAATCGGTTATGCAAATACACCATAAGGCGGAAAAATGGAATATAAAGTATTTTTAACGGTCTTTATGGCTGTTTTCATTGCGGAGTTGGGTGACAAAACACAATTGGCCACCATGCTTTTTGCTGCCGACAAGGAGGTGAGCAAGCTCACCGTATTTGCCGGTGCATCTCTTGCTCTGATTGCGGCATCGGGTATTGGTGTACTGGCAGGGGGTCTCATCTCCCAACATGTCAGTGAAAAACACTTGCAATTTGTTGCGGGTATGGGATTTGTCGCCATTGGCATATGGACGCTTTCCAAAGCCCTGACGTCAGCTTGACGTGGAGATATCTAATCAGTATAGTGCTTTTACCAAAATAGCAAGTTCCTATCCTCATTTTCACCTGCATTGAATGGTGAACAGACCGGAAAAGAGCCATGTTTCGATTCATTCATGCGGCGGATATCCACCTGGACAGCCCATTAAGGGGTCTTGAGAGCTATGAAGACGCCCCCGTGGATGAAATCCGAAACGCCACCCGACGGGCCTTTGACAATCTGGTGGCACTTGCCATTGAAGAGGAGGTCCGCTTTGTGCTCCTGGCCGGAGATCTCTACGACGGAGACTGGAAGGATTACAACACGGGGCTTTTTTTCACGGAGCGCATGGGACGTCTCAAACGGCAGGGCATAAACGTATTCATAGTATCAGGGAACCACGACGCCCAAAGCCGCATATCCCAGCACCTCCAACCCCCGGACAACGTAACGACCTTTTCCGTCCGCAAGCCGGAAACCACCCTGCTGGACGACGTGGGCGCGGCCATCACCGGGCAGGGATACGCATCCAGGGCCATCACCCGAAACCTGGCACAACACTACCCCCAGTACCATTCCGGCTACTTCAACATCGGGCTGCTTCACACGGGTCTGAACGGTAGAGAAGGGCATGAACCCTATGCCCCCTGCTCCCTGGACGACCTTAAATCAAAGGGGTACGACTATTGGGGGCTGGGGCATGTCCATCAACGGGAGGTAATCTCTGAGGACCCCTGGATCCTTTTCCCCGGCAACCTCCAGGGACGGCACATTCGGGAAACGGGATCCAAAGGCGCATCCCTTGTCACCGTGGAAAACGGTCGGGTCACAGACGTGACCCACCATGAGCTGGACGTTCTCAGGTTCTGCATCGCCCGCGTGGACCTGTCAGAGTGCCACACCATGGACGCAATACACGATCCGGTCCGGCAGGCCCTCGAAAACCAACAGGCGCATGCGGACGGGCGCGTCCTGGCAGTCCGATTGGAACTTTCAGGGGAAAGCCCTATCCATATGAACCTTGTTTCCAATGCCGTCCACCTCACAGAATCCTTTCGTGGCATCACGGCGGGACTGGGCGATATGTGGCTGGAGAAGGTCCTTTTCAAAACCGTCGGGAAGGATCGCTCCAATGACATGATTGGGAAAACGCCCGGAGAACAAACACCCCTGCATACCATACTGGCGGCGGTGGATCAGCTGGAATGGGATCCGGATGACCTGCAAGATCCCCTCTCCCTTCAAATCCCGGAGATCGCAGCCCTCAAAAACAAGCTGCCCCCTGATCTTCTGGGAAGCGACGATCCACTGATCCCGAACCGACCGGAAAAAATCGCCGAACTCCTGGGCGATGTCAAGGGGCTTCTGGCCGCCCGACTGAGCCGGCAGGGGAACTTGCCATGAGGATCAAACGGCTCGATTTGATTGCCTTCGGCCCCTTTACGGACCAGACCCTGGTTTTCGATTCAAAAGGTCCGGGTCTCAACATTATTTTCGGTCCCAACGAAGCAGGCAAGAGCAGCTCACTGCGGGCCCTCAAATGTCTCCTGTACGGAATACCGGAGCGAACCCCCGATAACTTCCTGCACCCCAACGACCAACTCCTGCTGGGCGGATGCCTGATGGCTTCTGACGGTGAGGAACTCACTTTTCTGCGGCGAAAAAGACGAAAAACCTCTCTGTTCGACGTCCACGAAAATCCTCTGGCGCCTGATGCCCTTGCACCCTTTCTTCGAGGCATGGGGCAGGATGAGTTTGAAACCCTCTACGGCATCGACCACGAAGCCCTGGTGCAGGGGGGCCAGAACATCCTGGCCCAGAAAGGTGAAGTGGGGCAGGCCCTTTTTTCCGCCGGCGCCGGCATCGCCTCCCTGAGGGAAATTTTGAATGCACTGGACGTTGAAGCGGATCAACTGTTCAGGCCACGGGCATCCACCCGGAACATCAACCGGGCCATCGGCGCGTACAAAATGCTTCAGAAGGAAATGCGCACGGCCACCCTTTCCGGGCGGGATTGGACGGATGTAGAACAGGCCCTCCAAAAGACCGAAAGGGAGCTGGCGCTGCTTGAACAGGAAAGAAGGGAAAAGGATGCTGAACGCCGGCAGCTGGAACGCATTAAACAGGCCCTGCCCCAACTGGCATTGCGCAAACAACACCTGGATCGTCTTCAAGCACTGGGTGATGCCCCCCGTCTTCCCCATGACTTTGCCAAACGGCGAAAAAAGGCGACCCGTGACCTGCAAGCCGCCCAACAGGCCCAAAACGCCGTAGCCGGCCGATTATCGTCACTCAAGGAAAAGAAGGAAAACGTTTCATTTCATCCGGGCCTCCTGGATGAAAACCAATGGATCGAAGCGCTGTACCAGAAACTGGGCAGCCACCGGAAAGCCATGAAAGACCGTCCCAAACTGGAAGGGATGCGCATCAGCTGCAAGAGCGAAGCAGCCGCGCTTCTGAGACAGGTCCCGACTGACCTACCCCTGGAGCAGGCGGAACATCTGCGGCCTTTCTTGGGAAAACGAAAGGCCATTCAAGCCCTGGCCTCAAAATACGAAGTCCTGAAACAGAACAAACGACAGCACCTTAAACAGCGTCGTCGCCTGGAGGCGGCGCTTTCAAAAATCGACCGTTCTCTTGCACAAACGCCCCCTCCCCCCCATACCAACGAGCTGGCCCAGGCCGTGAAACTGTCCCGGAAATCAGGGGATGTTGATGGCCGGATCCTTGAAAAAATCAGGGCTTACGAAACACACAAAGCACAACTCCGACAGGAACTCTCACAACTGGGCCTCTGGGGCGGCGACATTCAAGAAGCCTGTGAACTGCCCCTTCCCCTTCGGGAAACCATCCTCCGGTTTGACGAAGATTTTAGAGCCGTTAACGAAAACCTGCGCACCACCCAAAATGACCGCGAAGACCGGGCAGAAGACCGGGGGCGCATCATGGGGGGCATCAGGGAAATTGAATATTCAGGTGATGTGCCCACCGAAACGGAGCTGGAACAGGTTCGAAAATCACGGGACACTCAATGGCATCAAATCAGAAAGCATTGGTTGGAAGGGGAAGATGTACCCTTTGAAAGCGGTTCATTTTCCGGAAATCACCACCTGCCGGATGTCTATGAAAACCATGTTAAAATGGCGGATCAACTGGCGGACCGGTTACGCCGGGAAGCAGACCGGGTCCATAAATTTGCGGCACTCAAGGCGGATCAACTGGCCAACCGGGAGGCGACAGACGCCACCGACAAAAAACTGAGAAATCTCAATGTTGAATCCGAGGCAATTTCCGGCAAGTGGGAATCACTCTGGCAGCCCTCCGGCATTTCGCCCTTCCCCCCCAAAGAAATGCTGGACTGGTTCGATAAATTTGAAAAAATCCAGCTCGGCGCCATGGAATTGAACCGCTTTGAGGGGGAAATCAACAGCGGAAAAAAGGAAAGGGAAAAGCTGCGGCAAACCCTACTTAAGGCCTCCATAAATCTTGAAAACACCCAAACATTCCGGGATGAAACCCTGGAACCGGTTCTTGTGTTCTCTGAAACCCTTCTGGAAGATCTGGATCAGAACAACAATGAGCGACAGAAGCTGCTGGAAAAACAACGTCATCTTCTTGAAGATCTTGAATCGGCACGGCATCATGAAAAAACCGCACGGGAGGAATTGGCGGACTGGGACCGACGCTGGCGGGATTCCGCATCTCTTTTAAACAACACAAAGGCGGGTCCGGACGAAACCCGCCAGATCATTTTTCCGGAAGAGGCCAACGACATTCTTGAAAGCCTCCAGGGCTGTTTCCTGAAACTCAGAGAAGCCGACGAAAAGCAAAAAAGGATGGCTGGGATTGACAGCGATGCCAGGGAATTTGTGCAGGAAGTCCAAAGCCTGGTGAAAAAAGTGGCGCCGGATCTGGAAAGCCTCCAGCCGGAACATGCGGTCCAGGAACTTCAGGGCCTGTTGAAGCAAAACCTGGAGCAGAAAACCCTTCTTCAGAAATACACACGGGAAATTGAAGAGGCGGAGGACGACAGCAACAGGGCCTATGTGGCCATTCAAACCGCAGCCTCGGAAATGGCGGCGCTCAGGCGTATGGCCCGCTGTAAAGACTCGGATGATCTTGAAGAAGCAGAACAGAGAGCCGGGGAACAAGGGGATCTCGAAAGCAAATGCAGCGAAACCGAAACCGCTTTGCTCACCGGTGCCGAAGGCCTCAGCATTTCTCAGTTGGAAAAAGAGGTGGAAATGCTCAACCCCGACGAATTGCCGGGGAAAATTGACGCGCTGAACCGTGAGATTGAACAACGCCTTGACCCGGAAATCAGACGTCTTTCAGAAACCCTGGGGGAAAAGAAAAGGGAACTGCAACAGATGGACGGCAGCGCAAAGGCCGCTGAAGCCGCCCTTTCGGCCCAGCAAACTTTAGCTGCCATTCGACGCATGAGCGAACACTTTATTCGGCTCAAAGTGGCATCAACCGTTTTGAAGCAGGAGATTGAGCGGTTTAGAAATGAAAACCAGGACCCCATACTGAAAATCGCATCGGGGTATTTTCGGCAATTGACCCTGGGTTCCTTTGAAGCATTGAGAACGGACGAGGATGACAGGGGCCAACCGGTGCTGGTGGGTTTAAGGCATCAGAATCGCATGATCCGGGTGGAAGGAATGAGTTCCGGAACCCGCGACCAGCTCTACCTGTCCCTTCGGCTCGCATCCCTTCAAAAACGGAGGGAATCGGGAGAGGCCATGCCTTTTATCGTGGACGACATTCTGGTAAACTTTGATGATGATCGCGCAAAAGCCACCCTGGAAGCCCTGGCCGACCTGGCCTCGGGAGCCCAGCTCATTCTCTTTACCCATCACAGGCGGATCGCAGCGGAAGCCGAAAAACTGGCGAGCAAAACAAACGTAGAAGTACATCACATTTGAGGAGGGCAAGCTCATTTTTTACACCCAGGAACGGTCAGGATTAACCAAACGTATGGGTCTCGGCTTCACCCATATCTACTACGGACAAGGCGTTGGCAAAACCACCCGCGGGGTGGGGCTGGCCATCAGGGCCGCGGGCGTTGGGCTCAAGGTCAATTTTGTTCAATTCATGAAATCGGGCACTTCAGGGGAGGTTCTCGTCTTTGCCAACATTCCCAATATCAGGTACCAATGCCCGGGGAGGCACCCGTTTATTCTGTCACGCGGCCCTGAAGCCGTTCACCATAAACATGCGTCCATGGCCTTTCGGTACGCCATTGAAGCGGTGGAAAACGGAACCCAGTTATTGATCTGCGATGAGATCATGAATACCCTTATCTTTGAACTGCTGGAAAAAAGACAGGTCATTGAACTGCTGGAAATGTGTCGTGGCAAAATAGAACTGGTCATGACCGGTACCAGTGCACCGGCGGATCTGGTTGATCGGGCCGATTATGTGACTGAATTCAGGCAGATCAAACACCCCTACTATTCGGGCGCCAAGGCACGACGGGGTATCGAGTTTTAATCCGGGATGCATGCTCCAAATTCTGAGTGCCTTCTGTCAGCCCAACGGTTTTGCCTCATCAATGAGCATGATGGGGATATCATCCCTGATCTCATAGAGCAGTTTGCATTGATCGCAGATAAGTCCGTCTTCCGAGTCCGTCAGGTAGATATCCCCCTTGCACTTGGGGCAAGCCAGGATATAAAGCAATTCCTTGCTGATGGCCATTTTAGACTCCTTTCTCCATTATGGTTTCCAAGGGTTTTGAACTTTCTTCCGGTAGAAAAACCTGCCTCACAGCATCATAGACACTCTCCACGGTGATATCCCGCATGCAGGACCATTCACGGCACGACTTTTTAAAACAGGGACTGCAGGAAGCCCCCGATGTTATGACCCTGTGTTTCGAGCCGTAAGGACCGGTCCTCAGGGGTGACGTGGGGCCGAAAAGGGCCACCACAGGACATCCCATGGCCGCCGCCATGTGCATGGGCCCCGTATCCGTGGTGACCAGCACACGGCAGCGGTCATACAGACAGGCCAGTTCTTTCAAACTGGTCCTGCCCGCAAAATTCAGGGGTCGGTGCTTCATATTGGACGCAATATTTTCCATAACCGGACGGTCGTCCCTGCTTCCGGTAAAAACAATCCGGCAGGAAAAATCCTGTAGAATCCGGTCCGCCAAAGTGGCGAAAAGTTCCGGCTCCCACAGTTTGGTCTCCCATTTGGCCATGGGGTTCATGGCCACCAGATTCCCGCCCTCAAACCCATCACCCGAAAGCATTTGATCGACCGATCGCCTGTTGGTTTCAGACACCGGGATCCGGCCATCCCATTGGTCCCACTCACAATCCAGATAGCGTGCCACTTCCAGGTACCGGTCAATGGCATGCTGCTCGTAGTTCACCCTGACGGACGGTTCTTTCAGAAAAAGCCAGGCCCCTTCCCGCACGCCCGACATGCCGACCTTCCGGTTGCCTCTGGAAAACCCCACCAGAACGCCGCTTTTCAGCAAGCCCTGTAAATCGATCACCCAGTCGTAGCGATGTTGCCTCAGATCTGCGCTAAAAGATAAAATCTCCCGAAATACCTGACCGAAGCGCCGTTCTTTACTTAGGTTTCGCTGCCAGGATTTTCTTTTTGATATGATCACCCGGCGGATGGCCGGATGCCCTTCAATGATTCCCGCGGCCCCTTCTTCCACCAGCCAGTCGATCTTCGCCCGGGGAAAATTCTGATGGAGCACGTCCAGAAAAGCGAGGGTGTGCACCACGTCGCCGATGGCACTCAATTTGACGATCAGGATTTCCGAGGGCACATCCTTGTTCGGATCGATCTTCAACCCAGAATCCATTTCACCGCATCCAGAAGGTCTTCCGCCACATGAAAAGGTTGAAACGGGAGCTTTGGAAAGACATACTCCAGATCTCCCATGCCATAACCGGTTTTCACCATAATGCCCTTCAGCCCGGCCCTGTGAGCCATTTCAATATCAGAACACCGGTCCCCGATTACATAGGAATTCTCCATGTCCATGTCAAAGGACGCGACCGCCTTTTCAATGAGGCCGATGCCGGGCTTTCGGCAATCGCATTTCATGCCGTAGGGGGGAACCTTTCCATCGGGGTAATGGGGACAGAAATAAATGCCGTCCAGAACGGCCCCCTCTTTCTTTATGAGGGCGTTCATTTTGTCATGGACCCGGTGAACCAGATCCACGGGAAAATATCCCCGCGCCACCCCCGACTGGTTGCTCACGATGATGGCCAGATAGCCGGCCACATTGAGCAGCCGGATGGCTTTTGCGGCACCCGGCAGAAGTACAAAGCGGTCCAAATGATTGATGTACCCCATCTGCTCATTGACAGTGCCGTCCCGATCCATAAAAACAGCCGGTTTTTTCAAGAAACATCCCTCCTTTGGGCCTCGACAAAAAATAATTTCACAAGATTACGCCGGATTTTGGTTCTTATACAAGGCACATCCACTGGTACATATTATAGATATGTGCCTGTTGATGTAACGAACTATAGATGTCCTCATATGACTTGATACCGTTTTTATCAACTGAACATCCCGTTATCTCCTTTTATTTCCTCATATAGCCTACTGTCTTCAGTCCAATATTTCTCTTCCTGCTTAACAACTTTTGCAACCAAGCTTTTA
>JAERTK010000120.1 GCA_016844935.1 Desulfobacteraceae bacterium
GCAACTGAATCGACCGGCCTTACTAACTTTATGTTTCACTTTAACTTAGCAATAAACATGCCAAGTGTCCATGACAATATTTCGTCTATTAATTCAGGTGGATGTCTTTTTGCGAAGGGCCGAAACAGGGTGAGGAGTCAAGTCCTTGACGTCAGGAATTGAATTTAGTGTTAGGGTGGGGGGAATCAGGAACACGGAGGTCTATTGGCGATCCCACAAGGCCAAGGGTCGCCGACACGGTAAATTTGTTCTAACAGGTATCACGCTTGGGGCACTGAATTTTTGGTCATCCTGAGATAGTCAAAGACAGCTCTTACATTCTGCGTGAGCTGGCGCATTTTTTGGGCTACACTGCGAACGCCTTTCGCCTTAATGATGCCAACCGCAAATCTACGCAATCTGGTCATGTTTTCAGGACCACTGCCGGTTCTTATTCGGCTTCGATCTTCATCGTAGTTCCAGTCGATGATGTAATGGCACTCGTTTTCAATGGTCCAGTGACCACGATTGATAGAAAGTACACGTTCGGGGTTCGCCTGATCGGGTGCTTGACTCGTTATTCCGTAAGCAACCTCAACTGTGCATTTACCGGTTTTCTTGTTTGTGACTTCTCTTTGGATCATAAAAGTCTGGCCGACATGCGGGAAATCCAGGTATAGGTTAAGCTCGGTAGTCATCCATATTTTGCGCACTTCGATACGTCCATGATCGGGGGCATCTTGTTGTATGAAATCAGGATCCCTGCAGTCTTCAAAATACAGGGAAATGTCTTGAAGTAGTGTGGGCTGGTTGTTTTTGGCAATCAAATGGTAATGGGCATTGCGTTGTTCAACCAAATATTTTGCAAAAGCCCTTTGGGTTAGCAGTGCATCAGCAGAAATGACTTTGCCTTCGATATCGATCGCATCCAGCAAAGGGGCAGCCGTTTTGATTTCATTGGTCCGTTTGAGTTCATCTTTGCCCTCTACAGGGAGTGAGCCGACTTTTTTTGGGTGTAACACATCTTGGTTTGGTGCCCGACAGCGCTCATGATGTGTGTCTGATGGCCTTGTTCATCGATCGCATTACACATGGTTTTTCCATCGATGGCCAAGCTTTCGTCCTGTTCACCGTAAAGCAGATTCCAACGCTGGAGAGCTTTGTCGAGTTCTATGGGGTCGACTCGAACCAGAACATCACGGATAGTAGACTGACTGGGAGCTATATAACGTTTATTTTCATATCGGCAACGAAAACGTTCAAGGGCTTTTTGTCCAAGACCATTTACCCAATCGGATATCGCCAGATAGCCGCGCATTCCGCAAAGTGTCGCGGCGGTAGCAATGCTCAAAACAGTGGAAAGCCGATGACGTCGCCCCTGGGGTCGGCGTGGGTCCGGAATTTGAGCAAAAAAGTCGGGTAGAGATTTCATATGTTCCGCACTGAGCATGATTTTGTGACCTCCTGTAAGATATGGTTTTTTGAGAACAGGTCGGGATAACAGTGCTTGAACATTGGAAACCAATGGGTTAAGAAAAACCATCTTCGGTGAGTCTGCTTTGTTGCTGTAGCCTTGGCGAGTTCGATGAAAACCCTTTGTTTTACCGACATATATCCAATTGGATGCTCGATATACGGTTCCGTGGAACTGCTTTGGGTCCACAAAGGTCTCCAGCAGCACAACCGGATGCCCGAAATGCTCCTGCCAATCAGCCTGCACTCGCTTCCGGCATAATGAAAGGGTACGGGATGCGAGATTTGGAACATGCCATTCGGGCAAAATCAGAAAACGGCTGTTATTGGTCACCAGTTTCAGTCGATCGTATTGATGGCGAAAATTCCATCCGATCCAGCGGTCTCTCGGTGCACATTTCAAAGCGGGAGCAGAAAAACTGATAAGGGCAATCCACTCGCTATTCAGCGTCGCTTTATACCAGAGGGTTTCGCTGATCTTGGGAAGAGCGCCCAAATAGTGATGCGACTGCATCAGATGCTGAAAACGTTTCTCTTCACGAGGGCGGACTATTTGAATGCGAACTTTCTTAATATTCAAGACTTTAAACCCTGAATTGGTTTGATACCTGTCACGGTATATACACCATCCGAGGACTTTTGTCCATAATGTGGTACAACTTTTTCATTTTATTTGAATATTTCCGAAGAATAAATTCACCCTGTTGCTTCTATGTCAAGCAGAATCGCCCACTTTTTGGCAAGATAAGCCACTTCCCAAATAGATCTTTAAACACAGATACATGCAGGTGGGGTGTAAATCACGACCGTTGGAGAGAACCCTCGTTCTTACGCAATACACTCCCTCGTTCCCATGCTCTTGCGTGGGAACGGTACGAACGGACGCTGAGCGTCCACATTGCATTCCCACGCAGAGCGTGGGAACGAGAGGGAAATGTTTATGGGGTTTGCTTATCATTTTTTCAAACTTCCTGACGCACCACAATCTATCCCACTCGCCCCTGAAAAAACCTCAAGACCTCTGACCGCCGGCTTTTGCGGGAAGAATCAGCCGCTTCCGTGTGTAAAGGAGAACTGTTACTTTCTAACTATCGACAAACCAGGTACTCTGCCTTAACTGTTCCGCCGCCGCTTGACAAAGAACCTATTGTTGTTCTCGAAACTCGCGTTGTAAATGCGGAATTCCATCCCCCTTGAAGGGTCAGGATTTTGGCACTGCTTAAATGGATATCTTCAGCGTACGCCCCCTTGGCTATCTTTATTACAGCCTCTGAACCCGCCGCATCCACAGCTTCCTGGATCGAGGCATAGCAAGGGGTATTGCCGGCACATGAGGCGGTGGGCTCGACATAAAACGTCGCATAAATCGTCGTATTCCCTTCTCCTTCTATGGCGTCAACAGCTTCACCCAGATTTACCCGGGGTTTGGTAATGGCAACCTTTCCGTCTGTCACCAAATCGCCGTTATCAATCAGCGTTGATTTCACCTGGCTGGGTGTCAGGAAAGACCCTGTAATCGCCTTGGCCGCAGTCTGCAAACAAGCGGCCGCGCCGGCAGCATAGGGGGATGCTGCCGAGGAGCCCCCGAAACCATACTCCGTGTCCCAATACCCGCCGCCCAATTTTGTGGTGGTAGCCCAGTTTGACGGTGCCAATAATGACAAAAATGAACTGGTGTTTGAATAGACAATAACCCTGCCAGGCGCAGGGGTATCAGCGTAGTAGAATCCTGTAGAGCACCCAAAGGTGGGAATTTTTCGAGCACAAGAGTCACTTGTCACGCACCACCCAATAGGAGAGAGGGTAAAGGCTTCATCATAGACTGCGCCCACAGAGATCACGTGCGAAATACACGCAGGCCAACCTATGGCATCGCAGTAGCCGTCATTGCCGGATGAGACAAACAGCGTCATGCCTGCCGACACGGCATTGGCAGCGGCCGCGGTCATTGCCATTGAGGTACCGTCACAGGTATTAAAATATTTTCCACCGCCAAAACTCGTACTAATAATCATTATGGGGTTGGAAGGATCATCGTATTGATGAGTGATACACCACTCCCAGCCTTCGATCATATCAGAAGTGTACGCGCTGCCACCGGTTCCGGAGGAGATTTTCACGGCATATAGCCTTGCATTATAAGCAACCCCTCCAATATAATTCCCTACAGTGCCGATGTCCCCTGCTGCAATGCCGGCGCAAGCTGTTCCATGTCCATTGGCATCCATGGGATTGTTATCATCGTCTCCACAGTCATAACCGCCGATAACCTTATGATTAGGGAACCCGCCTCCACCCAGCTTGGGATGGGTGTAATCTATCCCTGTATCACAGATGGCAACGGAGAGACCGCTGCCGTTATAACTGCTTCTCGGAATAGAGGCATTCATCAGAGGGATGCCCTGGGCCAGGTTGGTGTGTAAAATTTCATCCTTTTCGATGGAAAGGACATCCTCATCGTCCATCAAGTCTTTAAGCCCTTGCAGGGTGACCTCAGCCGAAAACCCAAATACATAGGTAAACCTGTTGGTCAAGTTGACTTCGGAATGATCCAGGCTGTTAATAACCTGGTCCTGAACATCACTTACGGCCCGATCCAGCTCTTTGCGATCCGCCATCTCCTTGAAGTTGTGGAGCCGGTCCGTATTCGCCGGTTTGTACAGGTTCACAATCACCCGGGTCTTGGATTTCCCGGCGATGAAATCACTGACAATCTTCTGTGGGGCGGTTAATTTCGGATTATCTGAAAGGGCATCAATTTCCTGTATCTCCACTGGGTCGAGGCCGGAGATTTCCCGTCCTTCCACCGCTGCTGCCGGAGACACTCCGGGGAAAAACAGCATACCAAACCCCATAACGAACATGAACAACCGGGCCATTCTCATACCCATAACCATTTTACACATCTCATGCTCCTCTTTTGGCTCCCGTCTAATCATTACGTGGCATCATTTTGTATGACAGAATTAAGGGATCCTTTTCTGCCTTGATCCTACTTTCGAGTTCAGCCATTTTTCTTGAAAACTCCGCTATGGTCTTTTGTTGCTTTTGGACCACCTTGGTTAGAACCGCAACCACATCCATGGCACTCATTCCTTTTCTGTCCTTCGTCGCAACAAGCTTCGGAACATCTTCCGCAATAAAGCCCACATGTTGTTCACCTGAACTCGCCCGGTAACTGAATTTGACAGGATTGAGACCCTTCAAGGCATCCATGGCCTCATCAGTGGTTAGGTTCTTGATATCTTCCTTGTATTCTCTGCTGGATGCATCCGTCCAAACCCCGCCTGATGAAACATAGGCACCGCTTCTCATCTGAAGCGGATAGGATGGACGCGTGGTCCCGATACCCACGTTACCGCCTCTCGGCGCGAAAATAAGGTTCTTCCAGGCGATGCCTTCCTGCAGCGCAAATATCTCGGCATAGTCATGGGATAATCCAGCGTTCCATCCGATATAGATGTTTTTCTGATTGATCGAAGCCTTATCTGTGATAACAATCCCCCTTTGCCCAACATTTTGGCCAAGAACAAAAGGGACGTTATTCCGTGCGGGGGCACCATTGGCAAAAAGCGAGGATGCAGAGGTTATGGCACCACTATCTTCCACCTTAAAAGTCGTCGTTCCACTCCCGTTCTCTACAATCAACTTGTCCGCCCCAAATGCGGTAACCGTCATAATGAGGCACATAAATGTTGCAAACAATAGTTCTTTTAGCCCTAATTGTAATTGATTGATCCATCTTAATTTATGCATTGTACTCTTCTCCTTCTTTTTTTGGCTAATGAAATAGCAATTTGTCAATAAGCCACGTCCATACGAAAGATTCCTATTTCCCATTTTCTAAGGTCTCAAATTAAGGTGGTCCCTATTGTTTGGACAGCTCCGTCCTTTGAGTTACACCCCCTGCCACAAAATATCCTAATGGAAGCATTTCACCCAGCGATAACGCCACTATGGAACACAGCAATCCTCGTGCCAAACTGGTGTGGCCCTATTATATTTATTAATTCAATAAGATACGCTTTTAACACGAAACTGAGAAGTGCTAAAGGTCAAACATTTGACGCTTAAGGACAGCAGAACGCTGTATTTGTTTTGTTGAATAGGAATTCATTGGGAGGTATTGTGCACAGCCCGCCCATCAGGAATCCGGGAACTGCATGGAATCTGTTTAAGATTTAGATAAATCCCCCGATTTGAGAGCCACGTCTACAGACAAACTTCCGTTTCCAGCCTCACAAGGTATTGAAATGACGGGGACACCTGACGGATAATTCACACTGTGTTTTCCAATAATCACGGTCGGAACTGAAATTGACGCGTTATCGACAGGGAAGGCGCTCTTTGCATTTCCGGCGACCATATTCGCGATTTCGCCGATAGCATCGGTGCAATCGTCATCGATCTCAACAAATTCTTCTTCCAGCAAAGCCCCAGCCAGCTGTAGGGCAATTTGTTTCGAAAAACTTATGGCCACACAACCGATGACCGCACCAGATAATCCAATAATGCTGCTGACCTCATAGGAAGGAACCACGTCTTTTTTGATGGCGGGTTTACCGATGGTAACAGGCAGATCAATCATTGTGTCAAAAACGTCCTTTATTGCCACCAAGAAGGGATTAATATATTTAGCGTCCACTTTCATCTCCGTTAATTTCGCAAAGATTTCCCATAACAGCACCTGTACGTTTCCATAAACGTCAGATAGCCACTCTTAATTTTCAAAGCCTCAAACTATCATAGATTTCCTTAGCCTGTGATTCGGTAATTTCTTTAAATTTCAATCCAATGCCCGGTGCCTGCATCCTCTCGCCCCATTCACGACACCATCGCACAAGACCGCATATGGGTGTATTGTCATGCAGTTCTTTAATTGAGAGCCAGGCTAAATCTCCCGGTTTCCAATCTCTGACCGAAAAAACAAAACATCCCCCCCCGGATATATCCACCGTTACAGTTTTTTCACGATGCTCATCGCTGAACTCTTTATTTTTGGACAAGATTACATTAAAATGGATCTGTTTTCTTAAACAAAAACTGAGTATCCGTGGGGTAAAGGGGCGACATTCCCGATTAACAAAGTCGTCCAGTGTTGCTCCGGCTTTTTGTCCCGGATAAAAAACGCGTATTTCTCCGGTTTTGCTTTTCAAATTCAAATGCGCTACAGGAAATTTCCTGAGAGCGGTATACACTAACTCATTTTCATCCTTGAGAATCTCTATTTTCGTTCGCATGTCAATTATCACGCCTTGGTAAGATAAATCCATCCGGGCGCTATCTGTTTTCTTAAGCGATGACACTGCGACCACTTCAACACCGAGACCCGTGATTGCTTCCTGGTATTTTTCTCTTGCTTCTCCCTCTCGGGCGATGAGTAATACTCGAATTCCCATTCTGATAAAATTTGCTCAAAAAATTATTTTCAGATCGTAGATATCTTTAGTACCTTTTTCTCAGGTTTTCTGTAACAAAAAACAAGAAAATTTTCACGCGAAAACATATGGTTAAGGGTTTAGCAAGAACTCAGAATACAGAATTCAGGAGTCAGAATAGGCCTGGAAATGAGAGCGATTCTGGATTCTGACTTCTTGGGTTGCGGGCGTAGCCCGCATTGGCTTCCTTATGTCTGTAAATGTCTCCGGATTCCAGATTCTTAATCAAAAAGCCCTATCACCACAACATGTAGAGCTCAATCCATTTTCCACCTGTCCCCGTCACAAAAAAAGACTAACATGCATAAATCCAGCATCGCTTTCGAGCCAAAAATACGCCGGTTTCCGAGCGAATTCAGTCGTTGGTGGCATCAAAAACAGTTCGTGGATTTCAGCCGCCTTAATTGCCCACAGCCTCGAAACTGATCCGCTCAAAGCCAAGCGATGCCACTACGAACCCCTTGAGGCGCAAATTGCCGTATTTTTTCGCTAATCGGTCCCCGTAGGCATGAATCTGCTCCCGGCCTGTTTCGAGTGCCATCCGGATCTTCGGCAATTCCCGCAGCTCGGTTTCCGACAGTTTTCGGGCTTTTTCGCCATCCAAGCCCGCATCCTTCAAGGTCACAAACTTGAACTCGATCAGCACATCAAATATTTTAAAATGTCGCTTATCCGGCCTGATAATCATCGTCAAATCCGCGTACCGGCGGTCAATTTCAGGTTCGGAATCCATCACATATAAAATATCGTTGTACAGGAGCGTTAAAAAAGCAGTCTTCAACGTCAGCTCATTGGCCCATCGGTAGTCCCGATTTTTAAAAACCGCAAAATACCGGTTTTCCACAAAATCACACAGGGGTTTTATATTCCCTTTCTGATACACCTGTTTTGCCACAAATTGACCATCATCCCTGTCATCCGGCTCGGGTAAAAGCATTCTTTGAACCCGTTCCACATATAGACTTTGTATCACCAGATTGGGAACTTTAAGAAGCATATCGCCTTCAGGAGTCTCGCCCGCCAGGGTCAGCACGCCGAAATAGTACAGAAATGAAATCAAAAAGGTGTTGTCTTTTGATTGATCAGCCAACATATCTTTCATGCCGAAACGCTTGCTTATTCTGCCTATCACCACTTCATGTGCTTTTTGGGTCAAATTTACAAGCAGATCCTGTCCTTTCGGTATCTGCGCAATATATTCCAGCTTGGATTCATCCGTTGCAAGATTATCATCGAGCATCTCTCTCGGATAACTGCACGTTTCCCGAAACTGCTCAAGAAAATAAAGACAAAGCGTTGGATTATAGATATATTCATCTAAACCAAACGAAAAAAGATATCCATTATAATACGTCTTCATCAAATCAAGCACTTCATGTGATTTCTCTTTTCCTAAACCACATTCCTCTACAATTTGTTCAATGACCCCATGCACCTCCTCTTCTCTGAAGCCGCATAAATCGTTGAATTGAGGATGAAAATAAATATTCTTGGCGATATTGTAGCCGCTTGTGATATCACTCAGAACCACGGGAGAGACACCCGTTATAAAAACCCGGTCAAACATTGAACCGGATGTGGAAGACTTGATGGCCTTGAACAGGGTCCTAAAAACGCCTTCCTCATGAACCAGAGCGTTATATCGGCTTGTTTCATGCCGGACACCCATCATGATCGTATTGGCGAAATTGTCGTACTCGTCGATGAGAAGGTAGATGGGATATGGGGTCTTGCGCACGGAACTGATCAAGGAGCTTATGGAATTAATGCAGTTATTTCGGTCTATTTCTACTTCGGGAAAGCCATAATCCCGGTAATATAATAAAAAACCTTTGATGGAAAAATTAATATGATCAAATAATGCTTGTTTTGTTTCGTATATGTCGCCGGTTGTATCCACACATGAGAAATCCCATCTCAAAATATAATAGGAGTTCCGCAATTTCGTGGGGTTTCCACCGATGGCAAGGTCACCAAACATCTCGTCGAATTCATTCGCTTTGGCCACATCGTAATAATTTTCCAGCATGGAGAGAAGAAGGCTCTTTCCAAACCGCCTGGGGCGTATGAAAAGTTGTGATTTTGAATTTTCGAGCAAGGGTATTTTGTCTGTTCTATCGCAATAAAAATAACCCTGGGTTGTAATCGCTTTGAAATCAGAGAGGCCGTATGGAAATTTCATGATCACCTTCTATGTGAGGGACGGATACCCTCAGGATGAGAGGTAATATCGAATGATGCTGCGGCCGAGGCGATTGGCCCGAACTCCCAGCCTTTTTCCATGTATCCCCAATACGGCGATGCAGATGCCTTTTCTGCCGTCGGGGGGAACCACATAAGCGGTTAACCAGTCATATTTGAACTCGTCGTTCCGATCATTGATGGTGCCTGTTTTTGCCCCCAATTCCACGTTCTTATAAACTTTCCTGCGTCTCTCGCGAAAAAAGGCCTTTCGACAGGTCCCATGGATTACCGTGTCCTTCATAAGAACACGCAACGCTCTTGCGGTTTCAGGGCTGACCGATACCCCCATCTTTGATTCACGACTTTCATAGAGAACCTGACCCTCCCCATTTATGACCCGCTTGACGACCCAGGGTTTCATCATCACCCCGTCGTTGACCACCGCTGACGCCAAAAGCGCCGCATGCAGCGGAGAGATGGTGGTCCCCTTGTTGAATCCGCTGGCAAGCTCAGCCAGTCCGAAATCATCTTTCGGAACAAAAACCTCACTCTTCCCAACAGGAAAATCAAAAGGAATGGAACGTTCGAAAAAGAATTTTTCCGCCGATGCCGTCATCGCCTTATAACCCAGGTCATGGATGCCCAATTTTCCAAACACCGGGT
>JAERTK010000121.1 GCA_016844935.1 Desulfobacteraceae bacterium
ACAAGGGGTTACGTTAATTGCGTAGCCCCTTTTTTATTGCCATTGAAATTCATTTCCAACCCTATTTCCAACCCCGAACATGAAAATGGATCTTTCAATGGGGTCGATTTGACAGTTTCAGGGATGTTGAGGTACTATTTAGGGGCACACATTGACCTCAGTCCATTTTCCAGTTTGTGCTGGTAGCCTTTACTTATTTGGGCGGATGTCATGGTTAGGACTAATACACGAAACCTTTGAATCTGCGATGCTGACTAATATCAAGAAATCCTGACCTTTCCCAAGGTTATAATCGCCGGCTTAGCCTGAGGTCTGTCTTCTATGAGGGCGATGTATTTAAGATGATGTTCCATATGCCGAAAAATATCCGATGTGGGCCATTTTTTCAAAGGTCTATTTCAGCGGTGCTATTGTCGATAATCCCAACACTTGCCATTTTCAACCCCGGTATTTGCGGAGACGTACAGGATGATGTCGTCATAACCAACGAGAGCATCTCCACAGATACAACACGCACGGCCAACAAATCCATCAACGCCGGGCCGGGGGTACCTGTAGGAGGAAATGCCACTGTATATTTTCATGTCATCAATAATGACGGGAGCATTACTCTCAAACCCAACTTTTCAGTGGCCGCAGGCAATACATTTCGTGCCTACATCGGGAAAGTGCCCCCAAACCTGCCTCAGCCCACAGGGATATGCCCTGATTTCACTGAAGGGGTCATAACAGTTTCCCCTGCTGGTAATTCAGAACCCCGTAACGTCAAGATCTGGATTTCAGACGCGGCAAACACATTGGACGGCCCTATAGTTTTCTACTGGCACGGTACCGGGGGTTCACCTGATGAGGCCCTGACAGGTCTGGGATCCGATACCATAGATGCCATTAAGGCAGCGGGAGGCATTGTCGCGGCGCCCTATCATGACCCTGGTGCAGGCACATATCCGTGGTTCCTCACCACATACCCGCTGCAGGTTAGGGAAGACGACCTGAGGGTGGCTGATGAAATACTTGCCTGTGCCTTAGAAAAGATCGGAATAGATACCGGCCGCATACACAGCATAGGGACAAGCGCCGGGGGCCTTCAAACTTCACAGTTTAGTTTTAGACGATCCAATTACATTGCCAGTGTGGTAACGTATTCCGGTGGGATCTGGGCCTGCAATTTCCCACCTCCCAATCAAGATCCCTCAAATAAATTTGCTGCTATGATTTTTCATGGGGGAGTCAATGACATTGTAATAATAAGCTTTAAAGCAGCGAGCGAATGTTACAAGAATTTGCTGACAACCAACGGCAACTTCGCTTTTATTTGCGACCATGGCAAGGGACATACAATACCTTCAGGTGTTCAAAACGATGTTTGGCAGTTCTTTCAAGATAATCGCTACGGGTTTGATCCTTCCATATATGAGAGCGGTTTGCCCGCTGATTTTCCGAGCTATTGCGGATTGGATTGAAGAGAACTGAGACAGTATTAACCCCGGTTAAATAGTCCTTCAAAATGAAAGAATTATCACAAGAATTGAGGGAGATTTTGGACGAAGAATAGGATCAGAAATGGGGTTATTCCAGCCAACGTCCGATGCTGACTTTCTATATAAACTTAAATTTTGACCCACCCTAAAACCGTTCAAGGTTACATCTCCCAGCCTTGCATAATGCCGGGGATGTGCGATGCCGTGCGTTCACTGGTTGACGAATAGGCGGGTAAGGTGTAAAAATACAATGCCACTTGTGGCTGGCCTGGTGCAGATGTTTCATGCCGGTGTGCATAACATTCTTTCTTGAACTTTAATGATCAAGCTGACTTTGAGAAGCCGCACCCGGTCGGCCACGCTTGGCGTTCGTTCCTTTTTTCAGAACCGCCTTCAGTACCAAAAAATACCCTTATACAGCTAATTTAAAATATGAAATGGACCCGACGCATACTTGGGATAGGGTCAAGGGGGAATGCTGGTCTAAATGGCGCCTATATGAGGTTCCCGGCATCGGGAGATTCCTGTGGAAAAAAGAATGCTTTTCCTCAGAAATCGGATGGGGTGGGTCGTCGGATCGGCGTTTGGGATCCGTATTAAGGGTTCCCTGCCCCATCTCCATCTTCAGAGACAATTTCCCGGTAGTCACAAAAACTCTTGAGCTGACCACCCAGCAATACTATTATCTTTCCATTGGAATCATCAGAGGGCGAAAGGGATAAAGCCGGGGCTATGATAAAGCGCTTTGAGATCGAAATTATTGACCACGGGTTATCAAATTTTGATTTGCCGTATAGGGCAACAGTAGGCAGAGAATATTACCTAAAACCTGCATTCAACTTTTTCTAAATGTACATAAACAATATGATTTCAACATGTTGTTTAGAACCTGATGGCTTTTGGCTAGCACCGAAATGCTGTCAGGAATTCAAGATATCTCATTTCAAAAGTTGAACCCTTCGGGAGCGCCTCTTTTACCGAAGCTACTGCGTTATCAGGCGCTTGCAGTATGTTATACGGCTGCGCACCTGCTGCCTTGTATCTTCGGCAAAAGAGACGCTTGCAAGTTTTAGGTATTACAATAATTTTGTCCGGGCCACTTAAAAGCAGGGGCTATGCCGTAAACTCCTCGAAAACACGCCTGTGCACTGTGATATCAGGGTTTCTGTAGCGAGTATCGGTTTGATGGGGATGGAGAAATGCTGAAACCGAGATTTAATAGGCTGGTGGTGATTCTTCTGGTCGCTTTGTCCGTTCTAATTATACAGGGCTGCATCGTGGTGGAAGATAGCCCCGCTCCGGGCTGCGTGAAACGTTTGGGTATATCACCCATAGGCGGATGTTTCGGGAAGACGGCTATCTTGGACCTGGTAGTGGAGCCGGAGAACGCCTGTCTGTCGATTGGAGTAAACAACTGCAACGGTGGTGTGCTCGAAGTCAGAAATGAGTGCCAAACAGCACTGGTACTTGGGGGTGTAAGAATAGCGGGCAAAACAAAGTTAGCATGGACGTCGTTGCGGAGGGGAAACCTCACACGCTGAGGGAAATCAGCAGCAACTTCTCCGACTACGAGCCAGAGGCGGATGAAAGAATCAAGTTGGTTGGAGTGCTGGGTCAGCAGTCAATCAGAGTGGCTTTCACGAAGACGGCTCGGTTGTGTGATGATAAGAAACGTTATAAATGCGCAAAGGTAGCTGATTAGAGGAGGGCATTATGCGAAGACATACGATCATTTTGACCATCATTCTGTCGCTTCTGTTTGCCTTTGACCTCCCAGCCAGTCAGGAAAAACTCCTGGCTCTCCTCATTGGCAACAGCAATTACATCCACGGTGGCTCCCTGGATAACCCTGTGAACGATGTCCGGGCCATGAAAAAGGCACTGGAAGGCCTAGGGTTCACAGTCATGAAATACGAGAACTGTTCCCAGAAGACCATGAAGCGAGCCATGGACAAATTCGGCCGTAAACTGAAGGGCAGAGATGTGGGTCTGTTCTTCTATGCCGGTCACGGGATCCAGGTCAATGGGCACAATTATTTGCTTCCGGTGGATGCAAAGCTGGATAGTGAAAATGATGCAGAATACGACTGTGTTCGAGCTGATAGGGTATTGGCAAAGATGGAGACGGCAGGAAGTAGGATTAACATTGTCATCCTGGATGCCTGTAGGGACAATCCCTTTGAACGTAGCTGGCGAAGGGGAAACAAGGGTACAGGGTTGGCCTTTATGAGCGCACCGTCTGGTTCGCTGATTGCTTATTCAACAGCTCCTGGGAAAACAGCATTGGATGGTAGGGGTAGGAACAGCCCATACACCTCCGCGTTGCTACAACACATTGGCAGTCCCAATATCACTGTTCTGCAAATGTTCCAGCGGGTACGGTCAACGGTGATGGATAAATCCGGGAATCAGCAAACGCCATGGGAATCTACCTCGATGCGGGGGGATTTCTATTTTACAGCGAAAGGGACCGGCTCCAACCAAAGGGTTGAGGTTGCCAGTGTTCCTTCCAATTCCCGGCCTTCATCCTCCTCCAACATAACGGACCGTAACGGTCAATATGTCGCCTACGCGAGCGGAATCGTGAAAGATACCAATACAGGGCTTGAGTGGAAGGTTGGCCCTGACAGGAATACCGATTGGAATGAAGCCAGATCGTGGGTTCAGAGCCTCAACCTTGACGGTGGGGGCTGGCGGATGCCTACGATGGATGAATTAGGAGGTCTTTATAGGAAGGGTATGGGTTCCCATAATTTGACATCTCTTATAAAAACTACTCCAAAACATTTAAAGGTTTGGTCGGGTGAAACTGATGATAAATCCCAGGCGGGCACTTTCTATTTTAATTACGGCCTGAAGTCCCTATACAAACGAAAAACCTCTAGCAGCTTTCGTGCGTTTGCGGTGCGTTCCCGGGGTGATGGATAAGTAAAACGAGCGAATTAAGACACACCGCCGTATAGGCAGCTTAGAGATCCTTATTCATCACATCCCGACATCGGGATACGTACACCGCCGCATAGGCGGCTTAGAAAACAACGTAACGATCCCGGTGCCGGGATGGTTGCACCGCCTTGTATATAAGCCACGGGACGCTGAAGCTGAATGGTGATGGCAGTTTCGATTACACGCCCAAGAACGGATTCAGCGGCACCGCAACGACAACGACGGTCACCGGCCTGGCATCGGGTAAGAGCTACGAGTTTCAGGTGGCGGCATCCAGTGCAGTGGGTTCGGGAGCGTTTAGTGATGCTGTCAGTACCAAGGCGCCTATAGTGACCACCCAGGCGGTCACCGCCATCAACAAAACCACGGCAACCGGGAACGGAAACATCACGGATCTCGGGATCTCCAATCCCACGCAGCACGGCGTCTGCTGGAACACCACCGGAAATCCGACAACAGCAGATAGCAAAACAAAAGAAGGCTCAGCTTCCGCCACCATTGCATTCACGTCAAATATTACGGGTTTACATCCGGGTACTGATTATTATGTGAGCGCATATGCCACCAATACCAGCGGAACGTCATACGGTGGTCAGGTTTTCTTCATCTCCGCAGGGAGATTGGCCACCGGAACCCCTTTTTCCTACAAAGTCACGGTGACAAAGGTTGAAATGTACAATGGAACGTCTTGGGTTACCATCTTTTCAGGGACGGCACAGCTTGACATGGTGCCCGGTGGAACATTTCCTGGGATCAGTAGTTTAAACCTACCGGCAGGCACCTACTCCCAAATGAGGATTACTTTCAATAACGCCTTCCCCGTTACGGGCACTTTAAGCCATGACGGGACCGCCTATTACACAACGTCCACTGCCTTTGGAGGGCAAACCCACCTGTTCAGTGCCTCTACAAACACAGCCGGAAGCATGTCGGAATTTTCATTTTATGAACCCGCGTGGGGGGCTCTCAACGCGGATGTTATACAGACATCCTCAATTACCCCGATCACCGTGGGACCGTCAACGGATTATCAGCCAACACTAAGATTTACCATCAGTACGACTTTTCACTTGAAAGAGAGTACGGGCACGCCCAATGTTTATTTTACACTGGGTGTACCGCCGGTGAAGCTTATTGCTCCCTGAGGTTTCTTGGTCTTGAACTAATAGCAGGAACAATTGAAAGGACGAAGATGAAGAACCCATCGAAACAGATAGAAGTTTCCATCGACCACCGGGATTTCTGCAAGAAGGCGATCAGGCGATCTTCAGTCGCAGCAGCGGCGAGTGTCGCGGGTTATCTTGCCTACAAAAAACCTGCCGTCAGGAGTTTCTTCGGGGCAACTGATGCCTATGCGGCAACCACCACAGCGGCTGGCAAGTTTTCCCTGAAAGGGGACAGCAATTAAACCTCTCCGGGTATTGTATTTTGAGAGGTCTGGCCATGAATGAGCGGTACGGGTTCAGAAAGAGATCTTGACTTCCAGCGATTGAATTTGTAAACTAAGTTCATTGAACTCACTTCCATGGGGGTGTGCCATGCAAACCATCAATATCCACGAAGCCAAGACGCACCTTTCACGCCTGGTGGATGAGGCTGCGAAAGGAAAAGTTTTTATCATTGCCAAATCAGGAAAGCCTATGGTCAAGGTTTTGCCCTTGTCCGATGGAGCGGTTACCGGGACTGAAAGGTTGGGGTTCATGTCCGGTGAGATCGCGGTACCAGAAGATTTTGATTCTCTTGGGGCAACGGAAATCGTCATGCTTTTTGAAGGAAAGTCCAAATGAAACTGCTGCTGGATACGCACGTTGTTTTGTGGGCAGCAGGTCAGACTGAAAAGCTTTCCACATCAGCCCGAACGCTCTTGACAACACCCGAAAACGATTTGTTTTTCAGCGTGGCCAGTATGTGGGAAATTGCGATCAAACGCGGTCTGGGACGGGAGGATTTCAAGGTGAACCCGCGGCGCTTGAGAAAGATGCTGATAGCAAACGGGTACATCGAATTATCTATCGATGCGGAGCATGTTTTTACGGTCGAGACGCTGCCTTTGCTTCATAAAGACCCTTTTGATCGCTTGCTGTTGGCCCAGGCCCGCACGGAGGGGATGCTGTTGCTTACGGTTGATGCGGCCGTTTTGCAATACCAGGAATCTGTGTTGGCTGTTTAGATCTGCGGGACATTTGTAATTCACTAACCAAGCGCCCACCTGCAGGTTCATATCTCTAACGATCCCCCCTTCTTTTCTTACCGCATATGCGACCCCCGGCGGTGGGTGTTGCGGGTTATCTTGCCTATAAGAAGCCTGCGGCCATGAGTTTCTTGGGGCAGGCGATGCCTATACCGCATCATTAATTCCTCCTCGATGTATCACCAAGGATCAAAATGTTAATTTGGCGGCCCTGAATGAGAACGCTCCGGTCGCTCTTGACAAGCACCCTTAATGGTATTATAAAGTAGGCCAAACTAAGAACCTTAAAAGGAGTTTATTATGCTCACCAAAATCTATGCAGATCTTGCAGTTAGTATTAGCGAGTTGAAGCGCAACCCTCAGGCACTCATTGACAATGCTCATGGAGAGGCGATTGCGTTGCTTAACCGAAACAAACCGACTGCTTACATAATCCCTTCTGAAACCTATGAGTGGTTGATGGAATTGGTTGAAGATATAGAACTGGGCCAAATCATAGAAGACCGGAAAGCCGAAAAAAAAGACGCCATAGAGGTTAAAATCGATGAGCTATGAGCTTAAGTTTTTACCAAGCGCTTTGAAAGAGTGGCGGAAACTGGCACCGGAAATCAAGGCACAATTCAAAGCGCATTTGCAACGAAGGCTCGAAAAGCCACACACTGATACGGCACGGATCAGGGGATTTAAGAATCATTACAAAATAAAATTGAGGTCCGTCGGCTATCGGCTGGTTTATGAGGTGGAAGAAAAGGAAATTACGATTTATGTTATCTGTGTTGGGCGCAGGGACAGCATTTACAAGATTCTCAAAAAACGCAAATTTATCCGCCGGACAACTACATGACGCAAGATTCCAGGGAAGTCCGAGTTAATTCGGGGGACAAAATATTCCCGCAGGTCTCAGTCACGACATTATGTATCCGCGGTACGAATCCTAAGAATCGTTGTTCCCGTAATTCCCCGGAAGTTGACAAAACCACATCGAACATGTTATTGTAATGTTAACCTAAATCGATGAAGGCATGGTTATATAAGCGGTCACTTTACCACCAAAATACCAAGTGGTTATACCCAAGGCAGTGAGGAATGTGTTGAATCTCCGTCCTGGTCAAAAGATGCAGGTTATTGAATATATCAGGAGGATCGAGTTTATCTGTGAACGCGATATTGCGGAACTTCGCGGATTCCTAAAAGGCATAAATGCAGAATTCGAAAGAGAGGAAGATAGGATATGAATGTCGTCGATTCTTCCAGCTGGCTTGCATACTTCGCTGACGAACCGAATGCAAAACATTTCATAGACTCTTTGCAAGATACGGCTTCGCGTGAGACTTTTTTGGCTTAACATGGAAAACAAAATGCGTGAAAAAAGAATGATCAATTTCTTGACGGGGTTGCTGTTCACACTGGTTTTCTGTTTGAACAGCGGGGCCTTCGGGTACTTGTCTTCGGAACAGACCTGTTTGCCCTCCGAGGTGGTCTTCATCGACCCTTCGGTCCTGAATGCTGAAAAGATCGTGTCCCAGCTCCCCCGGGGGGCGGAGGTGGTGCGACTTTCGCCGGGGATGGACGGGGTCGCGCAGATCTCCGCGCACCTGGCGAAAAAGAGGGGACTTTCCGCCATCCACATCATCAGCCACGGGGCTTCAGGATATATGATGCTTTGCGGCAAGCGGATCGGCTTAGATGCACTCAAAAGCCATGGGAAAACCCTGTCCGCTTTAAAAGATTCCCTGGTACTGAATGGGGATATTATGCTTTACGCCTGCCATCTGGCCGAAGGCCTGGCCGGAGAAAAATGGGTCGAAACGCTGGCCCACATCACCGGTGCCCATGTGGCGGCATCCACAAACCTGACCGGGAAGGGGAGTGATTGGCGGTTGGAGTATGCGTGCGGTGCCGTAACGTCAGAACCACTCAACATTCAAAAATATCCCCATCATCTGGCGACACGGGTTGTAACCAACAATAGTGATAGCGGTGATGGTTCACTTCGAGCACAAATTGACGCTGCAATCGACGGTGATGTGATTACTTTTGCCAACGACTATACCATTACTACGGATACCCAGTTACTAATTAGTGTCTGAACGAAAACTAGGATTTTTTGTCAAGGTCAAGGAAGATCAAAATTTTAACCACAGGAATACGTTTGGTATTTCGAGGATTAAAATTTTTATCTGACGCAGAGATTGGCGAAAAAGACAGTTTTCGTTCG
>JAERTK010000122.1 GCA_016844935.1 Desulfobacteraceae bacterium
CAAATCCATGCCGAGTGTCATATCTTATTACGGGGAGCCATTTGCCTGAAAACCGCGTTTCATATTGCACCACAAACCCGATGACAGCTCTCTTCAAGCGGACATGCTGGTGCCGATATCTATCCTCTGAAGTCAGCATGATTATAAATTGAGACTGCTTCACTATATTTCCCCGCCATGTCTCGCCATTTTACCGTCTTCTTTTTCTAAGAAATCTCGCTGCTTGCTGCCTAAGGTGAAAGATAAAAGGTGAAAGGTGAAAGGTGAAAGGTGAAAGATTAAAGGTCAAAGGTCAAAGGTCAAAGGGGGAAGACGGTTACCGGATTCAAACTGCCGGGCGACAAAGGACAGATGACGGAAGACAGAGGACGGAAGACGGTTTGGAAATCAAGATGGCCATGTCACAGTAGTGAGGGTCAGGCGGATGTCGCGGATTTCGCTGTTTTTGGTTGTGCTGTAGGCACGGGTCTCGCGATACCAGAAAATGGTAAAGTAATGTACCGTTTACCGTATCCAGCAAGCAGCCATTTTCTCTTCCTTTACAAGGACGTCAAATTCGTGATGATCACACGTTACAAGTTCAGCATCACGCACATTTGCTTCTGCAATAGCAATAGCATCCGCCAAAGATATTCTATTTTTTGCTTTCAGTTTACCGGCCTCATAAAACACTCCATCAGTCAAGGTGTCGATAATTGTCACTGGTAGATTTTCTATCTTTTCTAGAACACTTTTTGCTTCGTGAATACCGTCATCACGATATACCCCATAGTATATCTCAAGCAGATTGACCTTAGGGAACTTCCAAAAAATAATCTGCGCATCCTGTTTGCCCTTTTACCCGTCTTCTACGTTGTGATAACAGGCACATAGCTCACTATGCACCCGCCATCACGCCTCAAAGACGAACAAAAGTTCTGCACGATATGCGTATATTATTTTCTTCCAGTTCCCTTATTCATCACAAGATCGACGTCCTGAGCAGTTGCCTCACTAAGCAATGTTTCTACAAATTGAGCACCCACCTCATCATTGAGAAACATTAATGAGAGCACACGCATCCAAGACGTAGACTTTTTTCATTTTTCAAGCGCCATCTCTTCGTGTTTCATTCTAAAATAGCTTTGAGTTGAAAACTTTTTGTTTTTCAAACATCCTTTGGCTCCCTGATAGGATCGTTGACAAGTTTAATTAAATAACCTTCGTCAACCTTTAGAAATCGAACTTCTTTCCCTTTTAAGCTTTTAGGGATGTGCCCAAAATAACATCCTCCATTTTAAGCTAGACTTGTCAAACATGCGAACGAGACAGCTTGCCTGAAGCCAAAAACTCACGCGGATAAAAAAAATCAAATTTTAGCACAAAAAAGTGTCAAAGCAGTTCCCATTAGAAACAGTTGTCCCCTCTATCATCTATTTTCCAGAGCTTTCGGACTTAATTCAATCGGCTTCTTTGGGAAGAGCTGTATAGTTCCACTTGCCTAGATTTTCGTCGAATTTTATCTTCATCTTTTCTTTGTAATCCTGTGCATATTTTTTGCCGGTTTGATAAATTTTCGTAATAATATTGGCCTTTACTTTCAAGCCTGTCTTTGTCACTGTTGATTCAATTAATTTGGTGACAATATCATAGCTTTTTAAAATGACACCTCGCATTGATCTGGTAATATGGCAAAATAGCCTGTGCTCAATAGGATTCCATTTTGATGCGTATGAAGGATAGTGTGCGATTCTGATACCGACCTGAATTTCATTCACAAGCTTTTCCAACTCCTCTTTAAATATGTAATGCCTATACGAATTGCTCCCGCCAGAATCGCAAAGGATCAAAATGGATGTAGCATCGGGATAATCGTATATTCCTTTATTATACCACCATTGCCGAATTGAATCGCAGGCAAATTCGCTGGTGTCTTTACTTGTCCCAATATTCACATATGCCTCATTTTTGATCACGTCATAAAGGCCATGCGGTATTATGATACCATCTGCGAGGTGGGGAAAATCATGATCAAAAACATCTATATATTCAAGAGTATAGAGACTTCCTGCACGATAGAGGTTACCTATGAGCTCTTTTTTTTTGTATCCATGCTGATGATCGGATTGCCGGCAATAACATAAGCATCCTTCAATTTCGCGATGTTCTCAAATTGTTCATTTCGATCTTTGCATTCCCCAATGCTTACGGACTTTTGTGCCTTTCTTTTTCTGTACCCGTGCATCTTAAAAAGCTGCTTTACGATTTTCCTACTAATGTCAATCTCATGATCCTCGTTGAGTTTATCAGCAATTTCCTGGTGCGTTAAATTGGTCCATCTAATTTCGCTATCCATGGGATCTCCAGCTGTGTAATCCCGTAGGACCTTCAGAAATTTTTCTGAAAGTCCAGGTATTGTGTCAATCTTACGTTTTCTGCCGCCGCCTTTAACCCTGATCCTGCTTTCATCAATCTTGTTAGGATGTTGTAGCTCAAAAATGCCTCGACGGATTGTTTTCCTATCACATTTCAAAACGCTTGCGATATAAGTGATTCCGCCATAACCCAATTTTAGAGATTCAGTTGCGGCGTATAGTCTTTTGTCTTTTTCAGAGAGCAACCGATAAAAAGAAACCATCTGCTGTTCAATTGACGAAGGATATGGGAATCGTATAGAAAAATCTTTACAGTTGGAACCCTTTTTGAAATCAGAATTTCTTGTGCTCATAGTTCGATTTGCCATCCCTTTACAAAAATTTTATGGACCTCAAATTTTCGTAATAACAAATCGAGACGAATAAGTCCCGCACTTTCTCGGTTGCTTGCTGTATTTTTATGTTAAGCTGTCATAACATTGATGATGTTAATTATTTAAAACGACTGAAGGCGAGGAAACTGTTTTGTCCACGTCCCCAACCAACCCAGTTGGCGTTTCAATGTATTGTGGCGGGTCCCGCCTGGAACACGTTCCACCATCGCTCAAACCGGGCAATTCGGAAAAGGGCCCTGGCCCTGGACCGGGGTTCGACAGGGGGGAAGACATCAAGCGGTTGATCAATCCGGAAAAACCTATTGCCTCCTGAGCGCACCCATCCGTCAATTGCCCCAATGGCGCCTCTATTTTCTCCATGATATGCAGGAAATCCTGGATTCCCTCGCCATGCCACTTCTGAGAGATGCCGGATACGGCGCCATTTTATTTTTCATGCTGATTGGCATTTCCGCTTTGCTGCTGTCCCGTTTAAGGAAGCAGGAATTGAAAACGCTTAAAGCGGCGCACCAATCCACGCGTCTTCAGAAAGCCTATCTTGAAAACCTGGTACATAATATGCCTGAGGCGGTGGCTATTTTTGACGAAACCGGCGCCATTGGACGGGTTAACCGGGGATTCGTTGAAATTTTCGGCTACCATGAGGATGAAGCGCTGGGTCGGAATATCAGCAATCTTCTGGCGGCACCGGGTCGCGAGACCGAGTCCCATGATGTTCGAAAACGCACGTACAAGGGAGAAACCATCAACCTGGAGACGGTCAGAAAACGAAAGGACGGGGATCTTATCCACGTTTCCCTCAGGTCCACGCCCATCAGAACGGGTGATGAAACCCTTGGGTACCTGGTCATATACCGAGACATAACGGACCGGAAAATGCAGGAAACAGCCCTTCGGGAATCGGAACTCCAGCTAAAAACCATATTTGAAACGGTACAGGCCGGTATCGTCGTCATTGATGCCAAAACCCATATCATCACCGAAGCGAACACAGCGGCACTGGCCATGATTGGAAAGCAGCGGGGTGAGATCATCAACAAAATCTGCCACGACAGCATCTGCCCGGCGGAACGGGACAAATGCCCCATTACGGACCTGGGCCAGACCATTGATAATTCGGAACGTGTCCTGTTGAACGCTTCCGGAAAAGAGATCCCAATTCTCAAAACCGTAAAGTCGTTCACCGCAAACAACGCACCCTACCTCCTTGAAAGCTTTGTGGATATTTCAGGGCTTGTGCGCGCCCGCAAAGAAGCCCAGGCTGCCAGCCAGGCCAAGAGCGAATTTCTGGCCAACATGAGCCACGAAATCCGCACCCCCATGAATGGCATTATCGGCATGACGGATCTGGCCTTGCAGACGGAACTGACCGGTGAACAAAAGGAATTCCTCACAGCGGTCAAGGTATCCGCCGATGCACTGCTCACCATTATCAATGATATCCTTGATTTCTCGAAGGTGGAAGCGGGCAAGCTGGAACTGGAAACCATCGATTTTGATCTTCGCACCAGTCTGGAAAATGCCATGGACCCCCTGGCGGTCAAAGCCCATGAAAAAGGGCTTGAACTGATCTGCCACATTAAGCCCGATGTCCCCACGCTCCTCAAAGGTGACCCGGTGCGGCTTCGGCAGATCGTGGTGAACCTGGCCGGTAACGCCATCAAGTTCACCGGGACGGGGGAGGTGGTGGTGGGTGTGGCCCTGGAAGCGGAGACCGACGACCCTATCCGGCTTCATTTTTCGGTTTCCGACACGGGCATCGGTATTGCACCGGAGAAAGTCTCCACCATTTTTGAAAGTTTCAACCAGGCGGACGGGTCCGTCACCCGCCGGTACGGCGGGACCGGTCTCGGCCTGGCCATCAGCAAACAACTCTCAGAACTCATGAACGGCCGGATCTGGGTGGAGAGTGACGGCAGTAACGGGAGCACTTTTCATTTCACGGCAGAATTCATGCCGGGAGATCTGGCGTCGGCCCCTTCCCTGCCGGCGGATACGTCATCGCTTCAGGGACTTCCACTGCTCATCGTGGACGATAACCGGATGAACCGCAGGGTTTTTATGGAAATGACCAGTGCCTGGGGGATGACGCCAAAAGCTGTGGCCGGGGGAAATGAGTCACTTGGAGAGCTGAAAAGGGCAAGTGCCGCCGGAAACCCCTACCGTTTTCTCCTGCTCGATTTCAATATGCCGGAGATGAACGGTTACGAAACCGCCAAAATCATCCAAGCCGAAGGGGCAGCCGAGAATCTCAGCATTATCCTACTCACGTCGGCCGGCAGAAAGGGAGACGCAGCCAAATGCATCGACCTGGGTATTTCCGCCTATCTCGTAAAGCCGGTAAAACAGGCGGATCTGCTGGATGCCCTGCATCTGTCCCTGGGACACGACATCAAGAAGGATGCGATCATCACCCGTTACACCGTTGAAGAGGTTCGCCGCAAACTGCGCATCCTGCTGGTGGAGGACAATGTGGTCAACCAGACGCTGGCCGTCAAAATCCTGGAAAAAAGAGGGCACCGGGTGGTGGTGGCCGGAAACGGGAAAGAAGCCCTTGAAACCCTTTCCGGAGAAAACTTCCATGTGGTTTTGATGGATGTACAGATGCCGGTCATGGACGGATATACGGCCACCCGCAAGATTCGAAAATGGGAAGGCGACGTTAAAACTGCCGAATCCCGCATTCCCATCATCGCCATGACAGCCCATGCCATGAAAGGGGACCGGGAAAAATGCCTGGCCGCGGGTATGGATGATTACGTCACCAAGCCCATCAAACCGGCAGCCCTTTTTCCGGTCATTGAGAAATGGTCGTCGGGGGATTGAATGAGAATCGATCCGAAAACCTGGCTCAAATCCATGGATGCGCTTCCCGTGGCTGTTTTTGTGGTGGATGACAGTATCCGCCCCGTTTACCTCAATCACGAAGCCCGGGCGCTTGTTTCAAAACCCGCCGGCAATTCCGGCAAGCCATTGAATGAACGGGATCTGCTTCATTTGTTGAATATCAAAACCGCGGACTCGAACCAGCCCTACCCCAGGGAACAGTTTCCGGTTCTCCGCGCCTTACGGGGCGAAAAGGCCTCCGTGGATGACATTGCCCTGAAACTGGGCCGGAAAACCCGTTTTTTCCAGGTTTCAGCAACCCCTATTCCCGCCGAAAATGATGGACCCCGGTTTGCCGTTGCCACCTTCATGGAGATCAGTGCCCGAAAGAAAATGGAGACCCAGCTCAAGTGGCGGAACCTGGAACTGCAGTCCCTCATTGACCAGGTATCCGCAGGAAAGCAGGAACTTCGCGCCCTTTCAAAACGGCTGCTGAGGGTGCAGGAGGAAGAACGCCGGCACATTTCCCGGGAACTCCACGACGAAATCGGACAGGCCCTCACGGTCCTTAAAATCAAGCTGCAGACCCTCCCCCCATCCGGAGATGACGCCCACGGAGAACAGGCCGTATCCCCCAAAAACATGCGTGAAATTCTAGCGTCTGTTGATCACACCCTCGGGCAAGTCCGCAACCTGTCCATGGACCTTCGCCCCTCGGTACTGGACGATCTGGGATTACCGGCAGCCCTTCGCTGGTACGTGGACCGCCAGGCCCGGGATTCCAGCATGGACATCCGGTTTCAATCGCTGTCCAGTATTGACCGGATGGCGCCGGAAATTGAAACCGCCTGCTTCCGCCTGGTACAGGAGGCCCTCACCAACACCATTCGTCATTCCCTGGCCACCAAAGCCCGCGTATTGCTGGAGCGGGACCCTGACGGTATCCACCTGCGGATTCTGGACGATGGCAGTGGATTCGACGTTAACAGGGCCCACGAAAAGGCCAGGGCCGGCGGCAGTTCCGGACTGCTGGGAATGCGGGAACGGGTCCGCCTGCTGGAAGGGCGTATTGACATGAAAAGCGATTCGGAAAACGGCACGCGTATCATTGCGTTTTTCCCACTCTCCAGCCCGGATGGAGACCTGAAGGAGGAGGGCTCGTGAAAGAGAATCTGCGCATTGTGCTGGCCGACGACCATGCCCTGGTTCGCGCGGGTTTTCGTGCCCTTTTGCAGTCTCTGGACGGTATTAAAGTGGTGGCCGAGGCGGAAAACGGGGCTCAAGCCCTGGAGCTCATTGAGCGTCATCTCCCCGACCTGGTTCTTATGGATATCGCCATGCCGGGCCTTAACGGCCTCGAAGCCACCGCCCGGGCCGCCAGGAGCGCACCGGAAGTGAAAATCATTATTCTCTCCATGCACGCCAATGAAGAATACGTCCTCCAATCCCTGAAAGCCGGGGCCAGGGGGTATCTCCTCAAGGACGCGGGTCTCGCCGAACTCCAACTGGCCCTTGAATCTGTCTCATCGGGTCAGACCTTCCTGAGCCCGGCCATCAGCAAACACCTGATCGACGCTTATGTGGAGAGGACTTCCGACGGTCTGGAACCCTTTTCCATCCTCACCTCCCGCCAGCGGGAAATTCTTCAACTCATCGCCGAAGGGACCACCACCAAAGAGATCGCTCAAAAACTGGGGGTCAGCGTCAAAACCGTGGAAACCCACCGGACCCAGCTGATGCAGCGGCTGGATATTCACGATCTGGCGGGGCTGGTGCGATACGCCATCCGGTTGGGACTGGTGACAGCTTAGGCCCTCCCCCGTTCGTCATTCGTCACTCGCTATTCGTCAATCGTCATTCTCTTTTATTCTCTTTTTCAGGTCATTTTTTTCCAAATCTAGGGGTTTTACCCGATTGTTTTCCTTTCCCTGATCCCTTAAAATCATTCCAAATTCAAAATCCGGTGATTCTTAGAGACAGGTATTGTAAATGACCACCCCACGCCCCCATAAACCCTTCCGCATCCTGCTGGTGGATGACAACGAACCCTTTCTCACAACCATGGAAGGATTTCTTTTAGGGGATCCTGATATCCATATTGTGGGAAAAGCAACCTCCGGTGAAGAAGCCCTTAAACTGGCCGGGGAAAAAATGCCCCATCTGGTGCTCATGGACATTTCCATGCCCGGCATCAACGGACTGCTGGCGGCAAAAGAAATAAAAGCGTCCCCCCATGCGCCTCCCATCATCATCCTCACCTTTTATGACAACCCGGAGTACCGCGTTGCGGCCAACAAAATTCCGGTGGACGGTTATTTATTGAAAACCCAGCTGGGAACCGACTTGTTGCCGCTCATTAAAAAATTTAAATCGCAATCGACCGCGCCCCCGCCCGGTAAGGAGACGGCCATGCACACCATCCTCATTGTAGACGATTCCCAAACCATGCGCCGCATGGTGAAGGCCTCTCTGGCAGATATGCCGGATACGGTTTTCCTGGAGGCCGAAAACGGTCTGGAAGCCATTGAAAAAGTGGCCATCGAAAAAATATCCCTCATGGTTCTGGACCTCAACATGCCGGATATGCACGGCCTGGAGGTTCTGAACTTTCTCCGCGGTCACCGGAAATACAGGGACCTGCCGGTCATTGTCCTGACCACCCGGGGGGATGAGGCGAGCCGGAAGGCGGCGCGCACGGCCGGCGCATCCCTTTACCGCACCAAACCGTTTAAGCCGGCCGAACTGAAACAACACGTGCTGGAACTTCTGGGAGGGATGTCATGACCGACACGACGGACAATACCCCCTTTGCGGAATTCATGGATGACTATTATGCGGAGTCCGACGAACATCTGAGCCTCATCCGCGGGAATCTGATCGCCTTGGAAACCGCCCTTCAGAAAGGGGACCGGGACCACGCGACAATAGAAAACGACCTGTTGCGCAGTTTTCACACCATTAAAGGGCTTTCGGCAATGGTGGACCTGAAGCCGGCAGAAATCCTGGCCCACCATACGGAAACCCACCTAAAGCGCCTCTCCCAGGATCAAATGCCTTTGACCCAGGCTGGCCTGGGCGCCCTTGTGCAGGCGACGCGGTTGATGGAATCCATCATTTCCGCCCGAAGGAAAGCCGATCCATTGCCGGATATCGCTGCGAGTGTACGGAATCTGGAATCTCAATTTAACGGAGAACCCACCACGGAGCGGAAACCGGAAACAACCCTTGAACCCTTTTCTGAAATTCCGGAGGAAAAACCGGCAAAAACCGCTGTACCCTCTGAAACGGTAGACCAGCCCATCTGGCAATTCACATTTGTACCGAAAAAAGAACTCTCTTTGAAAGGGATCGATATCAATCATATCCGCCTGAGACTGGAGAAAATCGGTGCCATTTTACAGGCGACCCCCGTGTCCAGCGCGGACGGAAAAGTGTTTTTCCAGTTCAAAGTGGCCACCGACCGGGACGCGAAGACATTTGAGCCCTGGTCCGGGGATGGCCTTTCCTGGAAACGTTACAAAACCCCCGGCCCCGAAAAGACGCTTTCGGAACCGCCGCCCCCAAAGGAACCAGGCGGAACCGCCGCCTCCGAGCAGGATTCGGAAGACCCCGAAACCATGCTTTCCGCCACACCCACCAACATGGTCCGCGTGGACCTGAACCGGCTCGACAATCTCATGAAACAGCTGGGAGATCTGGTGATCAGCCGCTCCAGACTGGAAAACCGGATTACCCGGATGGAAAAGACCCTGCCCCCCGCCGACTACGACATGCTTCAGGAAACCCACATGGCCATGGAGCGGCAGATCCGGGACCTCCGGGAGGGTGTCATGCATCTGAGACTGGTTCCCATGGGAGATACCTTTACACGCATGCAATTTGTGGTGAAGGACCTGGCCCGAAGAAGCGGAAAGAAGGTTCATCTGGAGATCATGGGAAAAGAGACGGAAATCGACAAATTCCTGGTGGAGCGCATGATGGACCCCCTGCTGCACATGGTGCGAAATGCCCTTACCCACGGCCTGGAGTCCGAGGCGGAGCGGGAAAATCTGGGAAAACCCCCCGAAGGAAAGATCACCCTCAGGGCCTCCACCGAAGGGGATGCGGTGATCGTGGAAGTGGGCGATGACGGCCGGGGAATCGACGCTGAGGCCGTGGCTGATCGGGCCCGGGAATTGGGCCTCCTTGAGAAAGGAGAGCCCCTGGATACGGCGAAACTGCTTCAGATCATTTCCCTCCCGGCCTTTTCCACCCAGGCGAAAGCGGATATGGGGAGTGGCCGGGGCATCGGCATGTCGGTGGCGGCCGGGGCCATCCGGGACCTGGGCGGCGTCATGACCCTCAACACGAACCCGGGCGAGGGGAGCAATTTTCGCATCCGCCTCCCCCTGACCCTGGCCATTGTAGATGCGTTCATTGTGGAGGTGGGGAACAATACCTTTGCGGTTCCCCAGCCATCCATCAGGGAGGTGGTCGATTTTCAGGATGAAAGCGTCACCCGCATGGAAAATAACGAACTGCTTTCCTATCGCGGCGGTGTTCTGCCCCTGCTTCGGCTCTCCAAACTCTTCGGAATTGAACAAAACCACTCCCGCGTCGCCCTGGTGATCGGTGAGGGAACCCAGGCCGCGGGCATCGCCGTTGACCGCGTCATGAGCAAACGCGAAATCGTACTGAGAACCCTGGACGATCCCATGGTCATGACACCGGGAATCGCCGGGGCCACCGAACTGGGCGACGGGCGGGTGGTGATGATCCTGGAACCCCGGAAACTGGTTGAGAATGCAGGCGATCATTTCAAAAGGAGGTAAATCAAAATGGTGAATGAACAGCAATCCAGCGAACCCCATATCCTCTTCCAACTGGGGAAAACCACTTACGGCATCCCCAGCCGGCTGGTTGAGCAGATGGAAATGGTGGAGGAATTTACACCGGTGCCCAACGCGCCGGATTTTGTGGAAGGACTGGTCTTTGTTCGCGGGCGGGTGATTCCCGCCATTAACCTGCGCTGCCGGTTCGGCTTCTCAAAAATCCCCTACGATACGGCATCCCGGCTCATGGTGGTGCGCTCCCAGGGGCGCAGCGTGGGTCTCGTGGTGGACGCGGCCCGGGAATTTCTGAGTATAGACGCAGCCACCATCGCCCCCCCCCCGGAAACGGTTTCAGGGCTTAGCGGGGAATACCTGAAAGGTATCGCGTCGTTGGAGGAGCGGCTGGTTTTGATTCTGGACATCGACGAAATACTCAGCACTGCCCCATCGTCCGACCTGTCCACGGAGAATATAAAGGACGCGGAAAAAGCGGAAAACCGAATTTCCGAATAACGTTTTACGGCTGACGGCAAAAAGGAGGAAGAACCCATGAATACGGAATCAACACAAATGGAATCGACGAAACAGGGCACCAACATGCGGCAAATATTGCAACGGGTGGGCGAAGTCAGCCGGGAAACAACTGAGCTGAACCGTATCGCCGATCAGGTGGCGGAAGGGGTGGAGACCCAGAGCTCCGGGCTGGATGATGCCGCAACGGGCGTTGAAGAGATGGCCGCATCTCTCAAGGAGACCGCTTCCCAGACCGAAGCCGTTTCCAATGCAACGGAAAATCTGGTGTCATCCACCACCGAAATGTCCGCGTCCATTGAACAGATTTCCGGCAATACGGTCGCCCTGGCATCCACCATCAACGAGAACGGCGCCGCCATGGAAGAGATGGCCGCATCCATTCAGACCGTGGCCGAAACCTCCCAGGAAATGGCCACCTCCGCCACCGAGGTGACCGGGGCCATCAACGAGATGGCCGCATCCGTCAAAAATGTCAACGAAAACACGGATGAACTGGTCACCTCGGTGGATGAAACCGCCGCCGCCATTGAAGAGATGGCCGGCAGCATCAAGGGGGTGGCGGAAAATGCGGACGACCTGGCTACAGCCGCCACCGAATCCGCCTCTTCCGTTAACGAATCCGCCGCTTCCATTGAGGAAGTGACCGCCGTGATGGAAACCCTCTCCTCCCTTGTGGAAGAGAACACATCCTCTATCCAGGAAATGGGAAGTTCCGTGGAAGGGGTTTCCGCCAATGCCGCCACCATGACGGAATTGGCGGGCGATGCCGCCACCAGCACCACCCAACTGGACAAATCCATTCGCAGCGTGGCAAACCTGGCCCGGGATGCGGACGAAACGTCGCGCAAATCTTCGAAGGATGTGCGGGACGGGGCCAAAATCCTCCAGAAATCCATCGACGGCCTGCTGGGGATACGGGAATCCATGAAAGGGTCAGCCCTGGTGATTAAAGATCTGGGAAAGCGTTCCAGTGAGGTCGACAGCATCGTCGACACCATCAACCTCATAGCGGAACGGACCAATCTCCTCTCCCTCAACGCCTCCATTGAGGCGGCCCGGGCCGGGGACGCAGGACGGGGCTTTGCCGTGGTGGCGGAAGAGATCCGAAACCTGGCGGACCGATCCGCCCGGGCCACATCGGAGATTTCAGGCATTATCAAAAGTCTCCAGGAAGCGGCGCAGAACGCAGTCCAGGCTTCCGACGATGGGCTTCGCGTGGCTGAAGAAGGGAGCCGGCTGGCGGAGGAGAGCTCCCAAGGGCTCCAGGCCATTCTGGAAGGGGTGGATGAAACCGCCCAGGTGGTGGCCCAGATCTCCAAGGCCACCGAAGAACAGTTGAGCGCTGGAGAAGCGGCCGCCAACGCTGTGAATGAAACCGCATCCCAGGTAAAACAGGTCTCCCGGGCCACGGAGGAACAGACCCAAACGGCCCGGGAGATTGTCCAGTCCACCAACCGGATGCAGAGCATCACCCGGCAGGTGAATGAGGCCATGGGCGAACAGGGTCGTGCGGCCCGGGAGATCGTCAAGGCGGCGCAAAACACCACCCGTCTTTCCACCCAGGTAAAACAGGCCACCACGGAACAGGCGGTGAGTGCCGGCCAGATCGCCAAGGCGGTTGCGGGCATGCGAACAGGCGCCGCATCCACGGCCCGGGCCATCACGGAACAGGCCAATGGGGCGGAACAGATCGCCAAAGAAATGGAAACCCTGACCCGCATGGTCTCATCGGTCACCAAAGCCATGGGTGAACAGGCAAACGGCGCAAACGAGATCACCAAAGGGGTGGAAAGCATGCGTCTCCAGGCGGACCAGGCGGCCCGGGCTTCCAGCGAGCAGTCCCGGGTTACGAAGGATATGAGCGACGGCGCCCGTGATACCGCCAAACAGATGGCCCTCATCACCCGTGCCAATAAGGAAAACTTCGGCACGTCCAATATGATCCGGGACAAACTGAATGATATCAAGCGGATCAGTGAACGAAACCGCCAGGGGGTTCGGGAAACGCGGCAGTCCGTTTCACGATTGCTGCAACTGGCTTCCGCCGTGGAGGATATGGCGTCTGGGGGGCGGTAAACCTGGGCCATGATTTCAATATCTTAAGCCTTCTTTTTTCTTGAATATTGGTTTTGATCAAGATTATAATCGCCCCATGGAAAATCAAACGCCCCTCCCCTCTTTAGGGATATTCAGTACGGACCATAAACTTCGGGTGCGTACGTGGGATGACTGGCTCGTCTCCGTTACCGGCACGCCGGCGGAGACGGTTTACAACCAACCCCTGGACCGGGTGATCTCCGACCTGGAGGCCCGTGGGCTACATCGGAAGTTCAACCAGGTGCTCCAGCAGGGGACCGTGCAGGTGCTGGCGCCTGCGTTTCACCGATACCTGATCCCCTGCCCCCCTTCGGCCCCCAGCCACTTCAAACACATGCGTCAGCGGGTCATCATCATGCCTCTCAGGGACGACGACCGCATTTCGGGAACATTGGTCTCCGTTGAAGACGTCACCCGACGACTGGAGAACGAAGGCCGGTCTTCCCATGGGGACGACACCCTAAGGGAGGCCGCCCCTTCGTCTGGGGCCGCCCCCCTGGTCCAGGTTCTCAAAGACAAAAACTGGCGGGTGCGAAAGGAGGCGGCCGGCGCCCTCATTGCCCATGGCGGACCCAAAGCCATCGCGTCACTGTTGCGCACCCTCGAAAAAGAACATGAAAATTTCGGGGCCCTCAACAGCGCCCTGGAGGTTCTCAGCCTCAGCCGCATAGACGTGATCCCCCCCCTGCTGGAGCTCCTGAAGGAGACCCGGGGGGATCTTCAGATATATGTTCTGCAGCTCCTGGGAGATAAGGGGGACGAACGGGCCACGCCAGCACTTCTTGAACGCTTGGGCGATTCGGATGCCAATATCTGTTATCATGCCGTTGAGGCCCTGGGAAAGCTCCAGGCCGTTGAAGCGGTGGAACCGCTTATGGCCTTTGTGGAATCAGGCGATTTTTTTCTCTCCTTTCCTGCCATTGAGGCCCTCAACCGCATCGGCGACTCCCGGGTGGGGCCACGCCTGGTTCCCCTCCTTAAAAACGACCTTTTGCGAACCCCCGTCTCGGAGCTGCTGGGAAATCTGGGGAATGAAGAAGCGGTGGCACCCCTGGTGGGGCTCCTTACGGAGCCTGGCGTGCACGTGCCCATTGTCTGCCAGGCCCTGGCCGCCCTGCGGGACCGTTATGCGCGATTGTATGACGAAGGGGAACATATCTCCGACCTGGTGGCCGGTTCCATTGAAGCGGCCGGGACCCGGAACCTGCTGGACTCCCTGCCCGAAGCCCTTGAACACGAAATGGAGGTCCTGGCCAAAGTACTGGGATGGTTAAAAGGTCCCGCAGTGGAGAAGGCTTTGACGCGGCTCCTGGGCCATCCCGGGGCCCGTCAGGAAGTGGTGGAAGCCCTGGTACGTCACGGGAACAGCGCCACGTCCCTGCTGACGGCGCAACTGGCGTCAGAAGACCTGGACATTCGTTTCGCGGCCACCGTGGCCCTGGGCCGCATCGGCGACCCCCAGTCGGTACCGGCCCTGGTGAAAAGCCTCGGATCGGATCCTGAACATATCATCGTTGCCGCCGGCGCCATCGCCAAAATCGGGGACAGGACCGCCTACCAGGCGCTCCTGGCGCTCCTGGGGCACGAGAGGGCGCCGGTCCGTCAGGCCGTTATCTCGGCACTTAATTCCATCGGCCACCCCCGCATGGCGCAGGACATTTCAGAACTCATGGACCATGAGGACCCCCGCATTCGGGAATCCGCCGTAAAAATCGCCGGTTATTTCGGGTTTGTCGAATGTGTTTCGGCCCTGCTTGAGCGAACCGGTGATCCCGAGGAAGCGGTCCGTCAGGCCGCTGTTTCCCACCTCCCCTACATGGAAGAAGACCTGGCAGACCGGCGGCTGATACAGGCTTTAGAAGGGTGTTAAAATGAAAATTTCTTAGGCCGCCTAGACCTTATCAAAAGCCCCTTTTGCCTTAAAATGGGCATCCCTTTTGCCTCTTCCCTTTGCAGGCAACCTTTTTTTGACCGGCTTTTCTTTTTTAACCCTTTAATTCCCTGATGAGGGCGGTTCATTTTTGTGCCGAGCATTCAGCTGTGTAAAGAGAAGGCAAGTATTTCACCTAAATGCTTAAGTAATTCATATAAAGTACATTAATTCAACTCCATTTGTGGTATATTATTCCCCTTTCGCTAATTGGGTACTTGAAATAATCCTCAAAATCCTACGGCTTCGAGAAGATTCATTTGTTTCGTTTTCTTTTTCCTACGCGTACCAGCCATCTCTAACAGCAATGTTGCCATAGTTGTAAATGTGGCCCTCGCCACTAAGCCGTGTTGACTTCTTACACGGACTTGGTCCAGTCCTTCTCGCTTTTTGATCAGGTTGAAGGGACGTTCACCGTTTTTGCGAATATCCAAAGCCTTTGACACCGACTCGCTGCCATAAAGAATTCGTTGAAAACAACCATTGTCAAGGGGAATATGCCGGAATTTAGGACAGATAGCCGCATTGGGGCACTCTCCAAATCCTGCACTGCATTTGAATTCGTGTCCCTTTTCTTCTATGCCTACATATTCCATTGGGGTTTCGCAAAAATCATCACACATTACCTGCAAAGTTTCTTTGTCCACGTTTTCTGGCAAGGAAACATTGGAACTTGGCGGCTTTACCAGATGTACTCCGCTTTCGTTATATATCGTACTGTCATTGTCATGATACGCTTCATCGGCGGTTACAAGCTGCAAATCCAGGCCGATCGCCTTGCCAATATTGACCAATGGTCCAAGAAAATGACTATCATGATGATTGGCTGGCGCCAACAGAGATATTAGGGGGAAACTTTGACCCGTTTCTGCATTAATCGCTGCAAGCGTATGCATTCGGTAACCAACAACATAGACTGACTTATCCCGCTTTGTACGACGTTTGCCACAATCACAATCAATATCACGTATCCTATTCAAATCCCATGGGAGATTGAAAAAACAGGATGCACAGGTCAAAGAATACAAGGCACGATAATCGTACAACATCATAGGATTGACGGCAATGTTTTTGCTGCATTGGATCGGTTGCTTATTTGGGATGGT
>JAERTK010000123.1 GCA_016844935.1 Desulfobacteraceae bacterium
CTCTAAAGCCCGGTTTTCCAACTACTATTTTTTGTGTCGATGTGTTACCTCAGATTTTCCAATTTCATTGATCTGTATTATTTTTGTGGGATCCCTGGAAATTGGACCACTTGTGAAAAAAAAGGGGCCTCAAGGCTGACATATGTATTGTTGCATTTGGATTTTTCGGTTTTTGTTTGCAAATACTGGAAAACAAGTTTAGCTTAATTGGCCCAATTCGATATCAGTTCAAAATCACTAAACCCTGGGCTGCACTTGACATCCTGAAGTTATTTGGTTACAAAAAGAATTAGCGCTATTTTAGGCATTAAAGAGTGAGACAATGACCGAGTTGCAAGCCCTTTCCCCAACTTTTGAGACCTTTGTTATGGCTGTCTGCAAAACCCACCTTACCGGCGCCCTTCAAAAACGGCTTGATTTTTCCAAACAAAAACCTTCCCTATTCGTGGCCTCAATCAAGGAGTTTCCCCCATGCCAAGAATCATGATTGTCGATGATGATGCCACCATTCAGATGGAGTTGGGGGAATATCTCACCCAAATGAATCACGATGTTGTTGGAACTGCTGATAATGGTAGCATGGCTGTTAATATGGCCCTTGATTTGAGGCCCGACCTGATCCTGATGGACGTGGTCATGCCAGGAGAGATCGATGGTATCTCGGCCGCACAGAAGGTCAAGGGTGAAACGGATGCGGCAGTAGTGTTCATTACCGGATTAGATGATCCGGAAACTATCGACCGGGCCAAAGAGGTGGAGCCCTTTGGTTATGTGATGAAGCCCTTTGATCAAAAGGAGATTAGAGGGGTTATTGAAATTGTGCTTAATAAAAGAGAATTGGAATTAAAACTCAAGGCCGCTCATGATCGTCTTAAGCGAACGAACCTTGATCTGCAGCGAGAGATAGCGGAACGTGAGGAAACTGAAAAGGCGCTGTGGGTGAGTGAAGCGAAGTACAGGAGAGTCTCGGATAATTCGCCTGCCGTTCTTTACCAGTTGATGATGACCCCGGATGGGGCATTCAACTTTCCCTATGTGAGCGATGCGGTAAAAACCACCATCGGCATCAGCGCTGAAGAGATCATGAAGGATTCATCAAAGATTTTCAACATTGTGCATCCTGAGGACCAAGTGATGTTCCAGGAAAGCATCCTGAAATCGGCGGAATCCCTTGATTCTTTCCCCATGGCTTTCCGGTGCATGAAGGGCGACGAGGTCATATGGTTGGAGGCGCGGGGAATGCCTGAGTCAATGGCGGATGGCGGCATCCTCTGGGAAGGGTTTTTAATTGATGTCACCGATCGCAAGGGGGCAGAGGAGGCGCTGGCAGAAAGTGAAAAGAAGCACAAAGCCCTCTACGGCACCATGCGGTTGATGTGCGACAATGCGCCCGACATGATCTGGACTAAAGACTTGAAAGGAAGATTCCTTTTTGCAAATGAAGCCATGTGCCGGAACCGGCTGATGGCAAAAGATACGAATGAGCCTATTGGGAAGACAGAGGCCTATTTTATTGAACGGGAAAAGCAACGGCAGCCCAATAATTCCCAATGGTATACCCTGGGGGAGGCCCGCGGTCATTCGACGGAAATCGTCCTTCAAAGCAAGCACCCGGGGAAATTTGAAGAAGCTGGGTATGTAAAGGGAAGATTCGTTCACCTGGATATTCGCAAGGCGCCTTTTCTGGATGAAAAGGGTCGTATCATCGGCACTGTGGGCTGTGGCCGTGACATCACCAACGAAAAGGCCCTGGAGGCGGAGCATGATACCCTGCTTGACACGGCCAGGGTGGCGGCTGAAAACTATCGGGATCTGGTGGAAAACATCAATGATGTGATCTTTTCCACCGATGAGAATGGCATCCTCACCTACATCAGCCCCAGGGTAACCCCCCTTATGGGGTATGACCCTTCGGAAATCATGGGAAAGTCTTTTACCGAATTTGTTCACCCTGATGATCTTCCCTCTGCACTGGGCAGGTTTCAGGAAATTGAGAAGGGCAAATTTATGCCCTCTGAATATCGACTGATGTCCAAATCGGGAGCGTATCACTGGGTCAGGGCCTCCACGCGTCCGATTTACCTGGCGGACCGTTTTGCGGGGTTGAAGGGGTTGGTCACCGATATAACCGAGGAAATGCAACTCAAAGAGAACCTTCTCCAGGCCCGTAAAATGGAAGCCATCAGTACGCTGACAGGCGGCATCGCCCATGATTATAACAATCTTATGTCCGCCATCATGGGAAACCTCTCCATGGCCATGGAGGAAACGGAACCGGGCTCTCTTGTGGCTGATTTCCTGAGTAAGGCAAATAACGCCTCTTTCAAAGTCCGGGATCTGACCCATGAACTGATGGCGCTTTCCAGAGGCGGTGAACCGTTGAAGGAAGTCGGTTCCCTAAAAGAACTACTGAAAAGTGCTTTAGGCACTATCCCTGTAGAAAACGGCATTTCAGTCAACGAATCCATCTCCAAGGACCTGTGGCAGGTGCCGTATGATACCTATAAAATGGGGTCTGTTTTCAGGAATGTGGTGACCAATGCCGTGGAGGCCATGCCCGAAGGGGGCGCTCTCACCATCACGGCCGAGAACCTGCGAATTGAGGATAAAGAACAATATCCAGGACTGCCCGTCAATCCAGGCGACTATGTGCACATTTCCTTTCAGGATCAGGGGGTGGGTATACCTAAAGAGCATCTGGACAAGATTTTTGATCCCTATTTTTCCACCAAGGAAATGGGCGTTTCCAAAGGGATGGGACTGGGCCTGGCAACGGCCTATGCCATCGTAAAAAGCCACGGGGGGCATGTTGCCTTCGATTCATCTCCTGACGTCGGGACCACTGTGAACATATACCTGCCGGCACAACGTCAACCGTTACAATATGACGGTACAAACCTTGCGAAAAACTCCAAATTGCTCATAAAGCGGGTATTGGTAATGGATGATGAGGAGATGCTACGGAACCTGACGGAAAAGATGTTGGAAAGACTTGGATACACGGTAGAAACCGTGGAAGATGGACTGAAAGCCGTTGAAGCGTACAAAAAACAAATGGATTCAGGTGAGCCCTTTGATGCGGTCATTCTGGACCTCACCATCAAGGGGGGTATGGGGGGTGAAGAAACCATTTCTGAACTGCGCAAAATCGATCCTGATGTCAAAGCCATCGTATCCAGCGGCTATTTCAATGCCCCGGTCATGTCCCATTTTGAAAGATACGGCTTCAAGGGTGCCCTGGCCAAGCCTTATAACAAAGACGATCTTGAGCGTGTTTTGAAAGAGATTTTAGGGTAATGTATTATGGGCACTACATTGGACTTTCCGGGGTAAAAAGTGGATGATTGTTCCGGCGCTCTTGCATATTTTTGGCCGGTTTGCTGTTTATGATGATGTAAGCAAAGAACGATTCTGCAATGACTGAAGACTTGAAGCTCATCTTACAGTTTTTGAATAAAAAACGCGGGTTTGACTTTTCCGGCTATCGCATCTCTATGGTTGAACGCCGAATCCGGCAACGATTTCCATCCATAAAATGTGAGAGCTACCACGATTATCTTCATTACCTAAAGGAAAATCCCGATGAATTCGATCATC
>JAERTK010000124.1 GCA_016844935.1 Desulfobacteraceae bacterium
CACCGTCCGTTTAAAGTGCTCCGCGGGATGGGGCCAGTCAGGCGTCAGCCCCCTTATGGATATAATCTCACCGTTCAGATTAAAGCAGAATTCAAATCCGGGGGTTCTTATTTCCGAATATCGATACGGTCTCCGTGGAAAGGTCTGCTTTATAATCATACCTTTCCCCTTTTTTTCGACACTGATCATTAAACGTGGCTGTTGTGAAAAATCCATTTGGCTTATTTGACCATCTGTTTCAGAGCTTCCATTACCTCGGTTACGGGGAACTGACAAACTTTGTTCTGGCAAATGTAAATGGTGGTTTGCCCCTCTATCAATTTATGTTTCAGCAGTGGCAATGCCCCTTCACTGACTCCGCCCGAAAATAGTGCATTGGGCAAATAATGTTTATTAAATTCCTTTTGTTTGGATTCGAATGCTTCCCCCAAAATCGCGACTTCATAAGGTTTTTCGGCAAACCAAGCCATCAAAACATCCCAATTGGCAAAGTAAACACCTTTGTTTAAGGCATTTTGCTTTACATTGTTGATCATTTTTTTTGATTTTTGAATATAATCATCGTTATAGAAATACTGCCCCAGCATAAATAGGTTTTTCGCCATTTGGGAATTTGACGATGGCATCACATTGTCCGTGATTTCCTGTTTTCGGGCAATCAATGCCGGATCCATATCAGAAGTATAGTAAAACATCCCCCCATTTTTGTCATGGAAATGGGCATTGGCATAGGCGGTTAACTGCTGTGCCGATTTCAACCATTTTTCATCAAATGTCGCTTGATATAAGGAAATAAAAGCCTCAATGGTAAACGCGTAATCATCCAGGAATCCGTTAATGGACACCTTGCCGTTTTTATAATTCCTATGTAATCTATGATTCTTCGTTTTGATTTTTTCATTGATAAATTCAGCATTTTTGAGGGCCATATCCAAATAATTCCGGTTGTCAAAAACCCTGTATGCATCAACACAACCTTTAAGCATGAGCGCATTCCAGGATGTAATTATTTTGTCATCCAGGCCTGGTCGAATGCGCTGATCCCTCTCTTTAAGGAGCATATTTTTGGCTTCCAAAACGCGTTTCGTTACTTCATTTTCCGTTATTTTATATTTTTCCGCAATTTCCCTATCACTTGAAGATACAAATAATACATTTCTCCCATTTTCCCAATTGCCGTTTTCGGTTATGCCGTAATAGTCAATAATGAAGTCAGCCTTATCGCCCAATACTCTCTGCAATTCACTTTTTGTCCATACATAAAACGTCCCCTCTTCCCCTTCACTATCGGCATCCAATGAAGAATAAAACCCGCCTTCTTTTGATGTCAGCTCCCGCTGTACGAAATCCAGGGTTTCGCTGACGATGCGTTTGTATTTCGGGTTTTTGGTTTGTTGGTAAGCGGCCGAATATAAACTCACAAGTTGCGCGTTATCATACAGCATCTTTTCAAAATGAGGCACCCTCCAATGGGCATCCGTGGAATACCGTGAAAACCCGCCCCCGATCTGATCGTAAATGCCCCCGTCGGCCATTTTATTTAAAGTGGTTGTAATGGCTTTTAGGGCTTCGCCATTTCCGGTGAGATGATGATAGTGCAGTAAAAATTGGTAGGCAACGGGTAATGGAAACTTGGGTGCACCTTTGCTTCCCCCATTTATAGGGTCCATATCTTTTTTCCAGTCGGCAAAAATACGATTCAGATCCTCCATTGTAAATTCCGCTTTTTCAGTATTCACATGGATCATTTCACTGGACTGAACCCCTTCCGTAAGCGCTTTGGCCTGCTGTTCCGCCTTATCAGGATTTTGTTTTACAAAATTTACGACTTGCGCGAGCATATCCAGCCATTGTTCTTTTGGAAAATAAGTACCGCCGTAAATAGGGCGGCCGTCAGGTAAGGCAATACAATTGAGAGGCCAACCGCCCCTACCGGTCACCAGTTGCACCGCATTCATATAGACCTGGTCAATATCGGGCCTTTCTTCCCGATCAACTTTGATGGCCACGAAATTGTCGTTCATGAATTTCGCCACTTTTTCATCTTCAAAACTTTCCTCCTCCATAACGTGGCACCAATGACAAGCCGCATAACCGATACTCACGATAATGAGCTTGTTTTCTTTTCGGGCTTTGTCCAACGCTTCTTTTCCCCAAGGATACCAATTTACAGGGTTGCGGGCATGCTGCAACAAATAGGGGCTGCTTTCGTGAATGAGGCGATTTGTAAATTTGTGGTCTTTCGAGTCCATATCTTCCTTTTTCTCCTCTGTTTGAGCATAAGAATTTGCGGCGATTAAACAAAGAAAGGTAACCAAATATAATATCTTCATAATTTCACCCATGTTAAAAGTATGGCTTAAGCTGAAATTATAATTATCATACTGTTGCAGTCAATTTTTGTTGCGTGTAAATGAAATCCGGGGACTTATCTTTGAAAATACCTTCAAGAATCAAGTGAGACGTCCCCGGAATACCCGAAGAAGTGTTTTCATATGGCCCCAGCATCTATACCGTGGATGTAAATATGGACAAGCATGGCAACCCATGTTAAAGGATTTGAGGGATTATGAGAACGATTTTTCGTGTTGCGGTTGCGGGGGGGTTGGTTACGGCGATAATGGGGTGCGCGATGGCCAAGAACGGACCCTATTTGACGGGCGGTAAAACGCGGCAAAGAACCGGGGCTTTTTAAAAAAGATTAAAGGTATACCCTATGCTTACAGGATTTCAGTGGTTTTCGCTATTCATCATTCTGGCCGGTACATTCGCAGGCGGCTTTATGCCGCTCTTTCATACCGAAAGGGCCAGGCGGGTACATGGCTTTCCCATGGGGCAGGCCTTTGGCGCAGGGGTCTTTCTGGCGCTCTCCCTGACCATGATGCTACCGAGCGCATCCCATCTATTCTCCCATGCATTCCCCAAACTCGACTTCCCATTGGCGTCGGTCATCGCCATTTCAGCCTTTCTTTTTTTGCTGCTCGTCGAACAGGGTGTTGAGCAACTGCGACACTCCAAAGAAAAGGAAATAGGGGGGCTCAATTCTCCCATTATCCCCGTCATCATGACCTGTATGATTGCCGTTCCATCCTTTTTTCTGGGAACGGCTCTGGGCATCAGCAATACCGAGGCGGCCGTTTTTATCCTGATCGCCATTTTAGCCCACAAATCATCCGCCGGATTTGCCCTGGCCCTCAAAATGGTCAGAAGCACCCTTCCCCGGAGCAAGGTGTTTTTGCTCTTTATCATGTTTGCCTGTGCAACGCCCGCAGGCATTATTGTGGGCCAACATCTCCACGCCATGCTGGGGATCAATGTCATGCTGGTGGTAAAAGCCTTTGTGCTGTCCATCGCCTCCGGTGTTTTTCTTTACATGAGCACCCTTCATGAACTTAAGGATACCCCTTTGATCGTGGATTGCGGCAGTCGAAAAGGGTTCGCCGTCGCCGTTTCAGGTTTTGCACTCACAGCCCTGGTGCGACTGCTGATCGGAGAGGCCCATCGGTTGGGAGGATAAAAAAATATCATTTGTGACGGTGCTTTCCCGAAGAAAGTCACCCATTACACTCTATGGTCAATATTCGGCAAAGGGGGGGGCGGGAAAATCCGCCACCAATTCAATCAAACGCATCTCTCCTGAAAAAAGAGCCTCTAAAAGGGCATCCTTAAGTTGGGAAGGCGATGTCACCCGGCATCCTTCAACACCGTAAGCGGCGGCCAGTTGAACAAAGTCGGGATTTTCCAGCCGGGTCTCGTATTCGTGCTGGTGGAACATTTTCTGAAGATACCCGATGATGCCATATGATCTGCTGTTGACAACGATCAGGGGAAAACCAATGCCGTGTCTTTTACAGGTGGCAAATTCCTGAGAACTGTAAAGGAAGCCGCCATCCCCGATCAAGGCCACGATGTCTCTTTCGGGGGCGGCGATTTTGGCCCCCGCGGCCGCGGCAAAGGCAAACCCGATAATGGCGGATCCTTTGGCGCCCATCCATCCACCGGGGACAAAGGAAGGATAGAAATATTCGGACCAGTACCCCAACTGGGTGTTATCCGCCACGAGGGTGCTTTCCCGGGGCAGGGCGTTTCGAATCGCTTCCAGGTAGGCCAATTCAAACTGCATTTCACTGATTTTGGATATTTCTTCTTGCAGGCTTCTTATGATCTTCGCCATCCGGGTCTTTCGGTTTTTCCTTTGGGGCAAATGAGTGATCTTTTTATTAAGGGCCCGAACGATCTGCACCAGATCCCCCGTAAGGGCAATTTCAGAGGGAAAGTTCTTGTCAATCCACTGATGATCCCAGTCCACATGGATGAGCCGGGGCAATAATAGACCCCTTCTTTTGGAATCCACCTCCCTTAAACGGGTCCCCAAGGCCAAAACAAGGTCGGAGGTAGCAACGGCTTCCCGGATGACGCCCCGCCTGGCCCCGTTACCCAGGGTGAGTGGATGGTCGTCCGGAATCATTCCTTTAGCATTGGGGGAAAACAGGACGGGGGCTGTCAGGGCCTCGGCAATACCGATTATATCTTTACTAAGACCGGCCCGCAAAGCGGCTGTTCCCACTGCCACCAAAGGGTTTTGCGCTTCCCCCATAAGCGCGATGGCTTTTTCCAAGTCCGGCGCTGGAGGCGTTTTCGGGAAAGGGTCCATTACGGCCGGGGATTCTTCTTCCACCTCCCGATTGAGCAAATCGGTCGGAATTTCCAGATACACGGGTCCGGGTCTTCCCAAAAGCGCAGTGGCAAGGGCCCGACGGGTCAGGTCTTGGGCCTCCGATTTGGCTCGTATTGCAAAAACCCCTTTGGTGACATTTGGGAAAATTTTCTCCTGTTCCGTTATTTCGTGGAGCGTGCCGATGCCTTTTCCAATTTTGGCGGATGCAATGTTGGTGGCGATCACGAGCAACGGCACGCTGCTGCCGAAAGCCTCCTGAAGGGCGGGAACCGTGTATCCGGCACCCGGACCCGTTGAAGCAATCACCACCCCAACCATACCGCTCTCCCTGGCGTAGCCATCCGCCATATGGGTTGCGGTGCTCTCATGGCGGCAAAGAATATGCTTGATGTCGGGCGTTTTTCTTAATGCTTCATAGAGCCCCAGGTTGTGAATACTGGGAATCCCGAAGACAGTCTTGACGCCCGCTTCCATCAAAATTTCCACCATTCCATCGGCGACTGTTTTCATGAAATCTCCTTCAACGCTATCTCACTTTTTTTGTACATGTAAAATCGGGTCATCACGTAGTACCCGGCATCAGGGTATTCTATTTTGAGTGGGCGGACATATTTCACGATTATCATGACTTCAAACAACAGTCAACGGCGGACTTGGCCCCTTTTTTGTATTTCAATCTTGCCGAGAATATTGAAAATGCTGATAAACCCTGGTATAGAGTTAAACCCTTCACGTTCATTATTGGGCTTTGCCATAAAGGAAATATGAAGGAAATATGGGGTCAGCCCTTGATATGGAGATCCATAAACCATCAAATGAAAAGCAGAGGATTCAGGTTAAATGAGCACATCTGAAATCAAAGGCAAAATACAGACGGTACTGGGATTGATCGAACCCGAAGACCTGGGCGTGACATTGCCACACGAGCATCTCGTTTCTGACGGATCGTGCTGGTACCGTGAACCGGATGGGGCTTTCGATCTGGGCATGGCCAGGTCCAAGGTGAGTATAGAGACTCTCTGGTGGGTTCGTTATCACTGGTTTCAAAACCTGGATGATCTGATGCTCTTGGACGAACAGGAGGCCATTGATGAGCTCTCCCATTTCTCTTTTTCGGGTGGACGGTCCATTATTGAAATGAGCAACCACGGGTTGGGGCGGGATCCGCTGTCCCTGGCCCGAATTTCAAGGGCTGCCGGTTTGAATATTGTCATGGGCTCGGGCTATTATCTCGCGCCCTCCCTCCCGGATGATTTTGGCGAACGGGCACAGGAAGATATTACCGAAGAGATCGTCCGGGACATTACTCTGGGCGCTGGCGACACCGGAATAAAAGCAGGATTTATAGGCGAAATCGGTGGCTCCTGGCCCCTCGATCCAAGAGAGAAAAAATCGCTCCTGGCCGCGGTAGAGGCACAAAAGCAGACCGGCGCTTATCTGAACGTACATCCGGGCCAGGGGGAAGACGCCGCGTGGGAGCAGGTGACCATCATGGATTCGGCCGGGGCAGACCTCTCAAGGGTATGCGTGGACCATATAGACAGGGCCGTGAGAGACCCCAAAAACAGGATCAAACTGCTTGCAACCGGGGTTACCATCGAATACGATCTCTTTGGTCGAGAAGGATATTACCCGTTGTCCCAACGTCCCATCGATCTTCCCACCGATTATCAGCGCGTTAACGAAATTATGGAGATTATTGATGCCGGTTATCTGGACCAGATCCTTATTTCCCAGGACATCTGGAATAAACACCAGCGCCGCAAATACGGCGGGTGGGGCTATGATCATATCCTGCGCAACACCGTGCCGGTCATGAAGGCCAAGGGAATGAGTCAGCAGGAGATTGATGCTATCATGATAGAAAATCCTAAACGGTTACTGACTTTTCCCTGACTTGTGTTAAGAGGCGAATTATGAAGATTGATTGAATCCGGGGAACGGGGAATTCCTACAAAGGTTACTGTTGAACAATTGCAGCGAACAATTTGGGAGAAAAGAAAACCTCGAAGTGTTATTCAAACGCCTGTGTTTGATTTTGCTGCGTAGTGCTATTTTGCTAACCTGTCTACAAAACGCCAGAAACCCTCCAAGTTTTTTTAAACAACATCCAATAATATCATAATTTTATATCGCTATTCTTCATTTTTTCGACTCCTCAATTACTTTTTTGACATCCCTTACTTGCTATGGACATCTTCTGATTTTCTCTCATCCCCTCCCTTATTTTTTTCTGTTTTTGCGGCACCTGCAAAGCCCAATGGATCATTTCCAATACACAACCGGGAAGGAGAATTTCATGAAAACCACGAAGGACATACTTGAAGAATATCAAAATGCGGATATGATGCGGAGACTGCATTTATATCTCCAGTTTCCGGATCAGCGGGATGCGTTTCTGGCAGAAGGTTTAAAAGATGCAAAATACAGTGGGGAAAAGCCTTTCAAGTGCTGCCGAACCCTTGAATGGGGTGAAAAAAGCCGTCAGCCCAATCGATGGCGAAGATTTTTCATTCACGGATTCGCATGCAGATAGCCTTGTGTCAGTCAAAGTTTTGAGAAACTCAAGACTGAAATCTTAGTCGGGGTGTGGGAAAGGGGGAGCCGTGTACAATGGAAACCACGTTGGAAAGTCTTTCGGAGCAGGCCAGGGAGGGCGATAGAAAGGCTCTCGAAGAGTTGGTGAAGTCCATTCAGGATCGGATTTACGGATTGAGCATCCGGATGCTCTACTATCCCGCCGACGCCGAGGATGCAACCCAGGAGATATTGATCAAAATCATCACCCATCTTGACCGGTTTCGGGGAGAGAGCCGATTTATGAGCTGGGCCTACCGGATCGCATCAAACCACCTTATTTCCACTCGCAAACGTCGGGCGGAACGGTGGGGATGGACA
>JAERTK010000125.1 GCA_016844935.1 Desulfobacteraceae bacterium
TGTTGATTTTCATTTTCATTGAACGAGTATTTCCTGATTAAAAAGAGACGATTTATCAATTGTCAGGTTATTTGATTTGAGTCGCTCCGCTCCCTCTAATTTTTATGAGTTTCAAGGCATACCAGGAAGCATGATTAAAAAAGAAAGGGGCAGAACGCCAGGATTGACGACCTGCCCCGAGGCATAATGCCCCCTCAACCGGCTATCCCTTGTCGGGTTGCTCTCCAGCAGAGCCCGACTCCGTTTCACCGGAAGCTCAAAATTCTACTTCATTTTCATCTTTAAAACCGGCGATTTCATCGATGAGCTGCTGTATAACCACCAGCATGATTCTAATCAGCAGGTGTTCAAAATGATCTGCAACATCTTGTATGGTTGGGTGCTGCTGCATTGCGGCCTCCTTGTTTAAAAAATTTCCGTAGCGGCCAGTTGCACATGTTCGGCATTGACCATTGATTTGTTTTTGGCAGCAGCAGCGATAAGCGCCCCTCTTGCCAGATGATTTGCTTTTCGGAACAACCCACCGGAACCCTGATGGATAGCGGTCAGAGCGGGTTGATCAAACAGGTCGTGTTCAACACCGGCAATAGCCGTGTGGTGTTCAAGGTAGGTTTTCATTTCATCAAGACTGGTAGCCTGCAGATGACTGCGGGCCACGATTCTCGATGCCAGCGGCTGGGAAGACCGATACGAGAGCTTGTCGACCAGATTGTTCTGGCCGGCTAAAATCATTGTCAGATACGGTTTGGAGTCTTTTTCAAACTGGCAGATGGTGTGCAGCTCGGCGAACACCTCCAGGCGCATTAAAGAGGCTTCATCTACAATCAAAACCACCTTCAGTTTTTTCTCCAATACCAGATCAGTGATTTCCTTTTTAATAAGCCGGCACATGGTGGTTTTCGAGTTGCTGCTTCGATGGATGGATAGTTTGCTCAACATCTGTCGGTAAAGCTCCATGATGGAACCCGATGAGGCGGTGATATATACGCTGCGGTACTCGGAAGGGTGCAAATGGCCCTCGGCATATCTGACAGCCGTTGATTTGCCACTGCCCACCTCTCCTGTGACCAGCCCTACGGCACCCAGTCTAGTCACATAATCAAAACGGGTTTTCACATCCAAAAGCTGGCCGGTTTCAAGGATATCATTCAGGGCGATATCGGTGCCGAACGGCTCTTTTTTCAAGCCAAAGAAACTGCGGTAATTTTCATTCATGGTGTTGTCCTTTTTTTAAAGAAAGTAGTTTTCCACCCTGGTATTTTTTCGAGTGGTCACTTTCGATTTGAGGATTGTTGTTTTTATCCCTTTTTACCCGGCAGTTGACATGAAGGTCGATGCCACGGATCATCCCAAAACTCTTATTCTGATATTTGACCTCGACCCTTTCCGGCTCACTGTCATGATAAAGCAGTTCGACGCGTTTTGAGATCAGCGCAACCGGGGCTTCATACAACCTGCCGTCGAGGGTGACGGAACGATCCTTTGAGACGGTTCTTCGCGCCACCTTCCTGAAGTAATCTTTCAAGTTGACCGGGGCACTTCGCAAGCAGTGCATTTTACCGGTAAAACGTTCAAAAGGGGTTTGCCCGGTGGCACTGTGTATTTTCTCGTGGTAACTTTCGGTTACCCAGCCTGTCAGGGCCTGATTGAGTTGGTCCAGACCGGTGCCCTTAAAAAGGGGAAGAAAGCTGCCGCGGACAGTTTTGAACCACCTCTCTATTTTACCTTTTCCCTGCGGCATGTATGGTTTGGCGTGAATCAGGCTGATGGACAGAGCCGCCGTGATGTATTCCAGATGTTTGCTGCGGAAGGCTGCGCCGTTGTCTACATACAATTTTCTCGGCAGGCCGCGGGCGGCAATAGCATCTTCAAACGCCATAAGATAGGATGTTAATTTCTCCGACAGGTAAAAACGGGCATGTGCAATCAGGCGGCTGTGGTCGTCGATGATGGCAATCAGATAGGTTTTACGCATCTTGCCGTTCACATCGACCTTTGGACCGTGCATCACATCAGATTGCCATAGATCGTTTGGCAACTCCGCTTCAAATTTGCGCCGGTCAACCGGTTTTTTCATCTGCGCAGCCATCAGGTTTTGCTGATGCAAAAATCGATAAACCGTCGAGTTGTTCAGCACGGTACCCGGCGTCACGCGGTTTTGTCGGCTCATCTGCTCAATAAGCTGGGGAACGGTCAGTGCCGGCATTTGCAGTCTTAATTCGATCAGTGACAGACAGGTCTCTTCATCCATGGCTCTGGCTTTACCCAGATCGGACCGGTCCTTAGGGTACAACGATTTTAAATCACCCCGGCTGTCACGATAAACACGGCACCATCGCTGGATCGTACCTTTACTGATCCTGGTTTTCTCTGAAAAGGGAATTTGCCATTTTCGGGCGCACTTTTCCCGTATCAGGCGCCTTTTCTCGGACCGACTCATCTGGGTGCCGTTGACAAAGTCGCTGATCACAGAAAATCGAAACACCGCAACCTGCATTTTTTCATCTTCGATCATTTTTTTCCTCCTCTCTTGGGGTTTTCGAAGGCCTATCCCAAAAAGAAGGCTTAAAAAATGACACTGTTCGGTGGGGTAATTAAAAAATGCAGAGACTGGCGGATTAAATGAAACGGCTGACCGGGGTCTGCCCTATTTGTAGAAGGTAATCGAACCCGGCTATGGCACCACCACTCCATGCTTGGGTCAGATAGGCCGTGATCCTTTTGTTCAACGCCCTGAACCAATGACCCTGGCGGGTTCGGCTAATGCCCGACAACCATCGATTCTTGGTCGATTTGAATATGATGCTCGATCGGATCGTTTCCACCGAGGCCTGGAAGCGCTTAAAATACCCCTTGGGCCGGAGCCGGATGACACACCCACAATCCGGACACCGATAAAGCTTGAGCAGCAGCGGTTTATCGTATCCATCAAAAATAGCTTCGGCAAAACCATGGCCCCACAGCCGGTGGCTGTTGCAGCATGGGCAGTTGTCGGGTTTTTGCCAAGGATAATCACGTTGTTTTTCGAAAAGATCCTTGAGTTTGAGAGCAAAAAACATTACCATTTTACCGTTCCTTGTGGGCCGGCCAGCCCACTTTGTTGCGCAAGGGCGGTAGGTCTCTATTGCAATCCGCCGCCCTTGCTTTTTAAAATAAAAAAGGCCTCAGTTCTGAGACCTATTTATTCTGATAAACGCTTCCTGCTTGTCAATCGATTCTAAAAAACTCTCTCGCTACAGAAACATATAATCTGCGGACCTACAATGCTCTGGACTCTTCTACTATAGATCTTTGCCTAAGTGTGTTCCCTTGGGCCCATTTCAGAAGGACAAAGGCAGCAATCAAGCTGCATACTCTTTTAGATCTCCGTGGCAACATTCCCACGTTCATTCATATTACCGACGGAAAGCCTCACGACTTCAATGTATTAGATATTCTAATCCCGGAAGCAGGCAGCATCTACGTAATGGATCGTGGTTATACGGACTTCGCACGACTTTATGCGATGCATCAAAGTACTGCCTTTTTCGTTATCAGGGCCAAAACAAATTTAAAATGCCGCCGAATCTATTCTCATCAAGTAGACAAAACCAAAGGACTGAGGTGCGATCAGACCGTAAGGTTAACGGGATTTTACACAGCCAAAGATTATCCCGAAAAAATCAGACGGATAAAATACTACGATCACGAAAGCGGCAGAATATTTGTTTTTCTAAACAACAATTTTCTTTTACCGGCAATGACGATAACAGAACTTTACCGATG
>JAERTK010000126.1 GCA_016844935.1 Desulfobacteraceae bacterium
GTCTGAACGAAAACTAGGATTTTTTGTCAAGGTCAAGGAAGATCAAAATTTTAACCACAGGAATACATTTGGTATTTCGAGGATTAAAATTTTTATCTGACGCAGAGATTGGCGAAAAAGACAGTTTTCGTTCGGGCACTATTTAAGAATCCGATCCAGTCAGACGGATCATCAACGGTTGAGAGGTAATTGAGAATGGACGGAAAGATTTCCAGAAGATCATTTCTAAAAGGTGGCTTGGCGGTTGCGGGAGCGGCTGTGGCATCTTCCCTGCCGGTGCCGGAAGCGGTTAAGGCGTCTTCGGTAGAGGAGTTGGCAACCCTCATGGATGTGCGAAAATGCATCGGCTGTGGCGCCTGTGTGGAAGCCTGCAAGGACGTTAACGCGCCCAAGTTCCCCAACCCCGTAAAACCCTTTCCAAAGATGTACCCCAGCCGGGTAAAAGTTTCCGACTGGTCGGACAAACGGGACGTGGACGACCGGCTTACCCCCTATAACTGGCTGTATATCCAGGAAGCTATGGTTAATGTGAATGGGAAGGAAGAGACATTCACCATTCCCCGCAGGTGCATGCACTGCCAGAACCCTCCCTGCGCGGACCTTTGTCCCTGGGGTGCCGCATACAAATTGAAAAACGGTATCACCCGGATCAACTCGGATTACTGCCTGGGCGGTTCCAAATGCAAGAGCGTCTGCCCCTGGGATATTCCCCAGCGACAGACCGGCGTGGGGCTATATCTGGATCTGCTGCCCGCTTTTGCGGGGAACGGGGTCATGTACAAATGCGACCGATGCTACAACCGTATTTCCAAAGGAGAGCTTCCCGCCTGCATCGATGTATGCCCGGAGAATGTGCAGAAAATCGGTCCCAGGGATGAAATATTAAAAGAAGCCCATGCCATTCAAAAGGAAATTTCCGGGTATATTTACGGGGAGAAGGAAAACGGTGGTACCAATACCATCTATGTTTCACCCGTGCCTTTTGAAGACCTGAACAGTGCCATTTTGAAAGGACCTGGAAAACCCAATTTGAAACCGAAAAAAGATTCCATGGCCCAGGCGGACAACCTGGCAAAAGCCATGGTGATTGCGCCCATCGCGGGTATTGCAGCGGCTGCGGCAAAATTTTTTGTCGGCGCCAAAAAGAGCATGGGATCGGAGGGGAAACAGTCATGAAAAAGCAAAAGGAAACCGGACCCATAGGCGGAAGCAGGGCGCTGCGACGGGTATTTATCCTGACGATGATTTTGACGGCTTTTACGGGATTCGGTCAGATGCCTATTTTTAAACGATATTATATCTCCGATATTCCGGGCATGGCCTGGTCAGCCGACTTTTATGCCACCCATTTTCTGCATTACCTGGGGGCCAGTGTACTCCTTGGCCTCTTCGCCTATTTTGTCCTGGACTATCTGCTGACGGGTCGAAAGCATTTTCAACTGACCCCTTCAGCCTACCTGCGTATTGTTTTGATGGCGGGCATTGTTGCAACCGGCATTTTGAGGGTCTTCAAGAATATGCCGGACGTACTTTTTTCACCGGCATTTAACGCTTTTATCGATATTTCTCACATGGGGTTTGCCATGGTGTACCTGTTTACGGCCCTGGTTCTGGCCGTGATGAAGCGGGGATGGTTACGAAGGGCTGGTTATGCACTGTAGAAATCATCCGGATCGCGATGCGGTTATCCCCTGCCAGAAACATCAGACCGGGTATTGCAGCGAATGCCTTGACAAAGGGGTCTCCTGTACCGATCCTACCATCTATTGCAAGTTTCGGGACCGGTGCATTATCTGGGAAATGGGGCGGGAAGAACGGAAAAAAGACACGTTTGAGCAGGGGGTCGAAACGTCTCAAGCGGCTGGTTGAGACGCGGCTTTGAATGGGTTTTTCAAAAGAGAGTATACTCTGAGAGATTGATCAATCCCTTTCAACGGCACAAGCCCCATATCATATGCTGGCCAGAGCCCCGAAATCATTTTTTGGGTCTCTTCCCCGATGATAATATCCCCGCTTTTCGCATGATCCGCCAGACGGGCGGCCAGGTTGGTTACCGGACCCGTCGCTGTGTAGGTCATGCGGGTTTCCAACGTCCCTTTGAAAACGGTCATCCCCACCAGGGCCACGCCGGAGTTGATGCCGATATTGACATTGACCGGTTCGAAACGGTCTGACATTTCATGGTTGAGCTGGAGGTTTTGCTCATGAATGTCAAAGGCGGCTTTGACCGCATTGATCGCATTGGTTCTTGCGTCGTCATTCTTGAAAATAATCATTAGCCCATCGCCGGCGGTTTCGTTGATATCGCCGCCCGATCGGTGGATGGGATCGACAAAGTTGGAAAACATCTCTTCCACCATTTGGTTCACCGCCTCCGCGCTTTTGCTGGCGCTAAGCCGGGTGTACCCTTCGAGATCCAGAAAGAGAACGGATACTTCCCTGCTTTCTTTTTCCTGGTTGAGCAATTCGGGGTTGGTTTCCACAATTCGTCGCACCGATTGCGGAACAAAAGGGGAGAGATGGGCCAGCTTCTGGCTGATGTCAATTTTTTCCTGGGTCATTTCCCAGTGTCTTTTTGCGGCCATGATGGCATTGCCGGCCATTTCGGAAAGGTCTTTCATGAAATAGAAGTCTTTTCTTGTAAAACGGGCGCCGGGACTGGATACCACATTAATGACGGCCACGATGTCATCGTCGACAAACACGGGCATGGCGGCTTCCGGACCTGTATTGACGGTTGTATCGTCATGCCTGACAATGGGGTTGGTTTTCGAAATGACCACCCCTTTTCTGAGTGCCAGGGCTTTCTGGATAGCGGGACGATTTTTCTTGCAGGAAAGGCAGTTGACGGGCTTGTCGTACAGGGCGCATTGAAGGGGCCTGGTGTATTTCTGCGCATCGGGGTCCAGCATGATGATGCAGGTCTCCATGGATGATGGCATCAGGGTTCGGGTTTCCTCTCGCAGTGTTTCGAGTATTTTGTTGACTTCCACGGTATTGGCGAAGTTCTTTGAAATCCGTCGCCGCGCTTCGAACCGTTCTTTGTAATATTTTTTCATCTACCCTATCCCTTTTAAAGATTGCGTGTTCCCTGTTTGAGTGATTCGGCTAGACGTTCAAGACCCTCTGCAATGGAAATAACGGGCGTGTATCCCAGTTCTTGACGGGCAGCACTCATATCAAACCAGTGGGCCGTTGACAGCTGTTTGGCCAGAAAACGCGTCATGGGCGGTTCGCTTTTGAGCCTGAGGGCGCCATAGATCAGTTCAAGCAGCCAACCGGCCCCGTAGGCCAGTATTTCGGACACCGTACGATCGATGGGGTCGAGGCCGGCCGCTGCCAGTATGCGGTCCATCAATTCACCGATATCAATGGGGTCTCCCTGTGAAATGAAGTAGCGCTTACCGGATATGGGAGCCCCTGTATGGAGGCGGTCCGCAGCAAGAATATGCGCGTCTGCCGCGTTGTCTATGTAGATGCAGTCCACCAGATGAGGCCCTTTCCCGATTTTGGCCAGACGGCCCGATTTCCTTCGTTCAATGAACCGGGGGAGAAAATTGGGGTCGCCCGGTCCCCAGATGAGATGGGGCCTAAGGGCCACGGTGGCCAAAGCGTCGTCGTTGGCGGAAAGCACTTTGCGCTCCGCCATGGCCTTGGTTTTCGGATAGTGGGCCAGATAGGTTTTGGGGTAGGGCGCTGATTCGTTGATACCTTCCATGCTGCCCCCGCCGAAAACCACACTGGGCGAACTGGTATAGACCAGCTTTGAAACACCCGTTTGCCTACAGGCATCAATAATATTTTCGGTCCCTGTTACGTTGGTTTCGTAATAAGAGCGGTAGGGACCCCATATTCCCGTTCTGGCGCCCACGTGAAAAACCGCATCACAACCCTCAACCGCCTTCATAACGGCGCTTTTATCCGCCAGATCCCCTCTCAGGATCCCAATGCCTGAGGCGCGCAGTTTCGGGTAATCCCCCCGGGAAAAGCTGTGGACCCGGTCTCCCCGGTCCAGGAGGTGCCTGGCGATGGCGCTTCCCAGAAACCCACCGCCGCCGGTTACAAGGGCTTTCATGGCTCTTGCCTCTTATTTTCCCCGGCCAGTTTCCGGGATGCCCAGACCCCCAGTCTGTCACGATAAATCTTGGCGTTGTGCCGTATGTCGACGGGGAACCCATGGTGGAACAGGATGGTTACTATTCCTTTAGTATGATTGAAACGCGCTCCGATTTCAAGGAGTTCCTGCCGGATGGTGTCCTGATGGGCGTTTTTCCAACGGGCTTCCAGTTCCACACAGAGGATGGGTTCCATCTTCCCGTCGGCCATCACCCCCGTCAGCGCCGTCCGAAAAACTTTGGGGTGGGTATTGAACACCCCTTCGCAGGGAATGGTAAAATGGGTTCCCGAAGGGGTGATCACCCGGTGGAATTTTCGGCCGTAGAACCAGATCCTTCCTTTTTCATCCAGCGTTCCCAAGTCCCCCATGCGGTGCCAGAAATCTTTTCCGTTTTGCTCATGGATCTTTGTCAACCGGGTTCCATGCTCGTCCTTGTAGTATGACCGGGTGGCTACGGGACCTTTGACGGTAATTTCTCCCACTTCTCCCGGTCGCAATTTCAAGGAATTGTTCCACGCCTCAATGGGGTCATCGGTAATGGGGATGACACAAGCTTCCATCCCGTCAACCGGTCTCCCCACACAGACCCCTTTCCCCGAATCGGTTTCATGCCGGGTGTCGTTTAAGATTTCGTGGCTTCCGATGGATGAAACGGGCATGGCTTCGGTGGCCCCGTATCCGGTGTGGACTTGGGTCTCCGGTGACAACATGGTGCAGAAACGCTCCAGTACAGCCGGGGGCATGGGGGCACCTGCCGCGATGACGCGGCGCAGGGTCGGCAGCTTAATGCCACGATCATGGCCGTATCGTCCCACCCGGTTGATGAGCGCAGGCGATCCGAACATGTTGGTGATGCCGAAGTCCTCGATGGCCTCAATGATTTTTTCGGGGTCCACATGGGCCGGCCGGGTGGGATCCATGTCGGGGATGACAATGGCCATGCCCAGTGCCGGGCCGAAAAGGGCGAACAGGGGAAAGGTGGGAAGGTCGATTTCACCCGGCTCGATGTGATAGGTGTTTCGGATAGATTCCACCTGGGCTGTGAAATTCCCGTGGGTGTACAGGGCGCCCCTGGGAGGACCGGTGCTTCCGCTGGTGAAAAGGATGGCCGCCGGTTCATCTTCCTTGGTTTTCGCCATGGGTTGGGCGCTGCTGGCTTTCCCCATGCTCCGCACCTGGTCAAGGGTGATCCCCTTCCAGAAAAGGCGCTTTCCAACGGTAATCAAAATGCGAACGGTCTTTCGTCCCCATCCCAATGCCAGGCGGGCCACATGGGCCTGGGGAATGCCGATGAAGGCCTCGGGTTCTGCCTGTGTAATGCACTTTTTGAGGTTCTTGATGCCGATTCCAGGGTCAATGAGCACCGGAACGGCGCCCGCTTTGAAAATGGCAAATGTGAGAGCGAAAAATTCAAGGCTCGGTTTCACCATGAGGGCCGTGCGGACACCCCTGCCGATGCCTGATTTCACCAGGCCCCGTGCGATCCAGTCGCTTTCACGGTCCAGTTGTCCAAAGGTGTAATGGGTGTATTTGACCCTGCTGTTTACGTCGCGGCCTGCCGGGAAGCTGACTGCCGGCTTGTGAGGCTGGTTCCCGGCCATTTCTGGCAGATAGGCGGCAATGTTCTCAAAATCGGGCATGGTTTTCAGGAATAAAGGTATCTACCACAGGACTTCCATCATGGCACAGTTCAAGCCGCTGCCGATGCCCATGAGGGCCACCCGGTCATTTTTGTGAATGCGGTCCGCATCAAGTGCCTTGGAAAGGGTAATGGGAATGGCAGCAGGTCCCACATTGCCGTATTCAGGAAATGTTTTATAGACTTTCCTGTCGTCCAGGCCCAGCAGTTCAATCAGTTTGGCCGTGTGGACGGCACTTACCTGGTGGAGGATGAATTGATCAAGGTCTTCGGGGTTCCAACCCAACTCTTTTCGGGCCTTGTTAAATGTGGCACCGGCCAGTTGAAGGCCGGCCACCAGCAGGGCGCTGGCATCAGTCTGCATGTTGTCCACCTGACCCCGGCAGAGGTCTTTGTGCTCGGTGGCTGCCAGGCTGACGCCACCCAGAAATTGATGTCCTTCAGGTGCCAGATCGGATCGTGCCAGCACCATGGCGGCACCGCCGGACCCCAGGGTAAAGGTGGCGAAATTGTCACGAAAGGTTTTTTCGTCACAGTCGGACGATAGAAGCCTCTTTATGGTGGTTTCCACCACAAAACGGCTCCCTTCTCCATCCACCACGATGCCGTAATCGATCTGGCCCCGTTCGATCATGTTACCAATGATTTCCATGCCGTTTAGAAACGCAAGGCACGCATTGCCCACATCAAAATTCATGCATTCGGGGCCGAGTCCCAGGTTCCCGTGCACCAGGCATGCCACGGAGGGTTCGATATAGTCGCGGCAGACCGAAGTGTTCAAGAGAATCCCAATCTGCGATTTGTCAATGCCGGCGTCGGAAATGGCTTTCTCTGCCGCCATGGTGGCAGCGTCACTGGGCTGGCGGTCCGGTTCCCAGAATCGTCTGGCCATGATCCCGGTAAGCGACTGGATAATGTCTGTCCGCGCCTGGATCCGCTCCAGGATGGGCGAGATCTGTGTTTCGAGTTCAGCGGAAGTAACGCGTTGGGGTGCATCCACATGGGCCAGGCCCATGATGGATACATTTTGGAATTTCATTTTGGCAAATCCTCTCAAGAAAATGGGTTCCGGAAAACGATTATGGTCATAATGGTCGCAGCGCCGGTTTAAAAACAGAAAAAAATAACAACTTATTTGGGAATGTGCAACAAGAAAGCGAAAAAAATAAAAGATTCTTCAGATTTAGGGATTCCGGCGTGTTGTTCGGTAGATTGTCATTTGCCGGTGCTTATTCGTTAAAAAGGGTTACCGGATCTTGTCATTGGCGTCTTGCGAAAGGAAGCCATAATGGTTATATGTACTGAATTAATTGTGTGCCTTCCATTATGTGGATGTGAAAGCGGCATGGTATGGGGAAGGCGGTAAATAAGGAGATGAATGATGCTCAAGATAGAGGATTTACAAGTCAAACTGGGGGATAAGGAGATTTTGAAACATATTGATCTCGAAATCGGTCCGGGTGAAACCCACATCCTTTTTGGTCCAAACGGGTCCGGTAAGACCTCCCTGTTAATGACCATTATGGGATATCCCCAGTATGAGGTGATTACCGGGAAAATTATGTTTAAGGGGGAAGATATTACCCATGCGCCCATTGACGAGCGGGCAAAGCTGGGGATCGGCATGAGTTACCAGCGGCCGCCCACCATCAACGGCCTCAAAACCCGCCAGATGGTGGATTTGTGCGCCGGTGAACAAATTGATGCCGAAACCCTGGCCAGGCGCGTCAATTTTGATGGTTTTCTGGATCGGGACGTGAACGCGTGTTTCTCAGGCGGTGAGATTAAACGGTCGGAACTGCTGCAGCTGATGGCGCAAAAGGCGGATCTGATGCTGTTCGACGAGCCTGAAAGCGGGGTTGACATGGAAAACATTTCCCTTGTGGGCAATACCATTGCCCAACTTCTGGAGAAACACCTTCATCCTTCAAAGGATCGGTCTAAAATGCAGGCCAAAGCCGACAGGACCAAAATGGGTTTGATCATTACCCACACGGGATTTATTTTGGACTATGTTTCGGCTGATAAGGGGCAGGTGCTCTACAACGGAAAACTCAGTTGTGTGAGCAACCCCAGGGAAATTCTTAATTGCGTGGGCGACAGCGGGTATGAGGAGTGCGTAAGATGCATATCAATGAACAGCTTGACCAGTTTGAGTTAAAAGCAAAAGCGGCAATCGACAAAAAAGGGGCCATCGGGCCGGATGTGGATCTCAGTGCATTTGACGCAACGCCATCACCCCATTTTCAAATGGCGGATGAAGATCTTATCAATCTGCCAAAAGAGGAACAGGAGCAGCTGCTCATGGCAGGGCTGGACGTGACGGAAAAAGAGAGGGGTGGCACTTTTTTGCAGATGAACACCAACGCCGTCCATTGCCACAGCTCCCAGGAAGGCATTGAGGTGCTTTCCATTCAGGAAGCACTGGCAGAGGAGACTTGGGTTCGCGATTATTACTGGAAACTGGCGGACGTGGGTGCGGACAAATACACGGCGGCGGCTCATCTGGGACTGCACGACGGGTATGTGATCCGGTCCCTGCCGGGAAGCAAGTCTGTCTACCCTATTCAGGCCTGCCTCTATATGCATAATGACGGCATGCAGCAGAATGTGCACAATATTATCGTTGCGGAAGAGGATTCCGAACTTCATATCATAAGCGGTTGTGCCACGTCCCCCCATCTGAAAAGGGGGCTCCACGTGGGGATATCGGAGTTTTTTGTGAAGAAAAACGCCAAACTTACTTTCACCATGATTCACAACTGGGCAGAAGACGTGATGGTTCGGCCCAGGTCCGTGGCAAGGGTGGAAGAGGGGGGGCTTTTCATTAATAATTACATTTCCATGAAGCCGGTTCGAAGCATACAGATGTATCCCACAACCCACCTGGAGGGTGAAGATGCTGTGGCGCGTTTTTACAGCATCGTGGTGGGAAGTCCGGGGTCAGAATATGACCTCGGGGGTCGGATTTTTCTGAAAAACAAAGGAAACCGGGCGGAAATCGTTGCCCGGACCATCAGCAATGGCGGAAAAATTCTCGCAAGGGGGCACCTTGTGGGGGAGGTTCCGGATATCAAGGCGCACCTTGAATGTAAAGGGTTGCTTCTCAATGGCGGTGTGATTCACGCCATTCCGGAACTGGAAGGGCATGTGGACGGGGTGGAAATGAGCCATGAGGCGGCTGTGGGCAAAATCGCCCAGGAGGAGATTTCCTACCTCATGAGCCGGGGCCTCAACGAGGAGGAGGCCACTTCCACCATTGTACGCGGTTTCTTAAGTGTCGATATCCCGGGGCTTCCGCCCCAGCTTCAAGCCCAGATCGACCGTGCCATAGAGGAAAGCGATAAGGACGTCATGTAAGTTTACCGGTTTCTTCACTTCATCAATCAATGAAAGGGGCAGCTCGACAGGAGTTGCCCTTTTTTTATTCTTTGGCAGGTTTTTCCCGTTAATACAGGTTTATAAGAAAAGGATTGCATTACGAAATAATTTCATGGTAATAAGTAATTTAATATTCTATTGCAATGCCTGAAGATCCGAGGTGATAATTATGGTGGAACGAAAAAATGGGAATCTGGAACAGGTCATTGTGGCGCCGTCCCTGTCTGAACTGAGAGGCCGGCAATCGGTACGGGCAACCTTCAAACTCAGCGGAAAGGCCATCGAAGCCATCAGCATAGCAGCCGCCCATATGGGGATAAAACAGAAATCCCTTTTTGACCATCTGATCGATGACGTGGAATCGCTGGAGGGTGTCGCCCGGGAAATGGAATTCGAACGATTCCTGGGGTTGAGACGGATCCAGAAAACCTTTGTCCTGAGCCGGCAGACACTTTGCAGCCTGGAAGAGGTTTCGAAGGGTTTTGATACGCCGAGGGATGCCCTGGTGGAATACTCAATCGCAAGGCTCCTGCCGGTTATCGAGGAAGAGAAAAAAAAACATGAAAAGAGAAAGAAGATCCTGGTGGAGATCCAAAAATATCTTGAGCGGGGCGAGGAAATATCCGAAAATGTAGAGAAGACCCTGGGAGGGGAAGATGTGCTGAGCGAAAATCTGAAAAGTGCCGTTTCCACCCTGCGTGGCGCCTATGATGTTATGGCCTCATTTGTGGAAAGGGGAAAGGTTATAGAACAGTTTTGAAACCGGTTCTGTTGAAAATACCGTAAAACTCTGATAAAGGATGAGGAGAGCGGTTTGGCGGGTCCGTGTGGTGATTTTCGGGTGTGGCCTGCTTTTAGATAATGTAAGATACAGGTTTCTGTTGTGAGATAGAGGATTTGGGAGATAGAAGATAATGATGCCGGATGATATTCAGGAAGAGATTGCAGAAGAAATGGCTGACGCGCAATCCGAGGAAGAGAGTTTTGCCGATCTGTTCGAGGCATATGACAATAAAACACATGAAGAAATCCGGGTGGGGGACAAGATCAGGGGAGAAATCATATCCATCGGCAGGGACTCTGTATTTGTGGACACCGGAACGAGGATTGACGGTGTAGTGGAAAAAGGGGAGTTGCTGGATGAAGAAGGTGAACTCTCATGCCAGCTGGGAGACATCCTGGAACTCTACGCCATATCGGTTCGTGGGGGGGAGATACGCCTTTCAAAGGCTGTTGCCGGCGGTGGCGGTTTTGAACTCCTGCAGGATGCCCATGAGGGATCGATTCCCGTGGAAGGGAAAGTGAACGCCTTGAACAAAGGCGGTTTCGATGTGTTGCTGGGCCAGAAAAGGGCTTTTTGTCCCATCAGCCAGATGGACATTCGTTATGTTGAAAAGCCGGAAGATTACGTGGGTGAAACCTTTGAATTTCTGATCACGGATTTCGAAGAAGATGGCCGCAACATTGTGGTTTCGAGACGAAAACTCTTGGACAGGGCCGTTGAAAAGGCGCGGAAAACTTTTTTCGAAGACCTTGTTGTGGGCAGTGAGATGGCAGGGAGGGTGACCAAACTCATGCCCTTTGGCGCCTTTGTGGAACTCATCCCCGGGGTGGAAGGTTTGATTCATATTTCCGAACTGGGATGGTCCCGGGTGGAAAACCCTTCCGATGTGCTGCAGGTGGGAGACTCGGTAACGGTTAAAGTGCTCGGCATGGCACCGGGTGAAAAATCGGATCAGACGAAGATCTCCCTTTCCATCAAACAGACCATTGACGACCCCTGGGATACTGTGGCGGAACGGTTTAAAGAGGGTGATGTGGTGGAAGGGAAGGTGATCCGTTGCGCGAAATTCGGGGCTTTTGTGGAGATTGAAGCGGGCATTGAAGGGCTTGTTCACATCAGTGAAATGAGCTACCGGAAGCGCATCTTGAAATGCGAAGATGTGGTGGCGCCCGGCGACAGTATCCAGGTGACAATTAAGGAAATTGACAAACCCCGAAAGCGGATTTCCCTGAGCATGCGTGACGTGGAAGGTGACCCCTGGGCGGTGGTGGGGCAGAAGTACCGGGTAGGGCAGGCTGTTGAAGGCGTTGTTGAAAAACACGAGAAATTCGGTATATTTGTTTCTCTTGAACCGGGCATTTCGGCGCTCCTGCCCAAGAGCAGGATCCGGGAATCGGCCAAACCGGGCCACATTGAAAAATCAAGGCCGGGAGATGCCATACCGGTGATGATTGAAAATATCAACACAAGCGAGCGGAAAATATCCGTGGGACCAGGCGATGCGCAGGATGAAGGGGAATGGCGCCGTTTCGTTCCAGGCAAGAGCGAAGGGATGGGCTCCCTGGGCGAGAAATTGAAACAGGCCCTTGCGGCCAAGAACAAGGGTTGAACACTGACCTTTGAAAGGAACTGCTGATGGCGTTTTCAAGATCACTCAGGTTATTGATGGTTCTTTTTTCATTTGCATTGATCATTGGGGGTTTTCAACCGGCTTATGCAAAATGGGGAGAGCTCCTGGATACCCTGAACAAGGCCGTTGGCCAGAATGACGGTCTTTCCACGGGGGAGATTGTGGATGGTTTGAAAGAAGCCCTGGAAATCGGAACCGACAAGGCTGTAAAGCTGGTGGGAAAAGAAGGGGGGTATTCACAGAACCCTCAAATCAAAATTCCCCTTCCCGGTTCCGTTGAGAAAGTACAAGGGATGCTCAGGGCTTTGGGATATGGTCACCAGCTTGACGAATTTGACAAGAGCATGAATCGTGCAGCCGAAGTGGCCGCACCCAAGGCAAAGGCCATTTTCTGGGACAGCATTAAGCAGATGTCTTTTTCGGATGCCAGAGGTATCCTGGACGGCGGAGATATGGCAGCGACCAACTATCTCAAAGAGAAAAGCTCCGGACAACTTGAGGAGGTCTTTCGACCGATTATTCACAAAGCCATGGGTGAAGTGGGCGTCACCAAGCGGTATCAGGAACTATCCAAACCCATTGAAAACCTCCCCTTTGCTGATGGTGCGGTGCCGGATCTGGACGGATATGTCACCGATGGTGCTCTCAACGGTCTTTTTTACATGCTGGGACAGGAAGAAAAGAAGATTCGGCAGAATCCGGCGGCAAGGGCTACAGATCTGTTAAAAAAAGTCTTCGGCGGGTCGTAAACAGCCGACAATGGAAACGGAAAAAGGGGATTAATGATGGAATTGGAAGACAAAAAGATCATACTTCTGGTGGAAGAAATTTTTAACGACCACGAATTCTGGTACCCCTATTACCGCCTCAGGGAGGCGGGGGCTCAGGTGGTCGTGGTGGGTTCAGGCAGTGCGGATGCATACAAAGGAAAATCCGGAACCGTGGTAAAGCCGGATGTCAGTGCTGATCAGGTTGCAGTGTCGGAATTTGACGGCATCATTATCCCCGGCGGATATGCCCCCGATCACATGAGGCGTTACCCGGCAATGGTCAAGTTGGTCAAGGATGTTTTTGAAGCGGGCAACCCGGTTGCGGCCATCTGCCACGCGGGGTGGATGCTCGCATCCGCCGAAATATTGGAAGGGCGCACGGTGACGTCCTATTTCGCCATCAAGGACGATCTGGTTCATGCGGGGGCGAATTGGGTGGATGAGGAAGTGGTCATAGACGGAAACCTGGTCACCAGCAGAACCCCGGATGATCTACCCGCTTTTATGCGGGCTTTTATCAATGTGGCCGGGCCATAATTCCTCCAACAGCCGGTGAGCATTTGGTTAAATTCCTCCGACCATATGGAGTGAATTCTTGAACGACAAGGAGGTAATTTTTGAAACCCATCGGGATCATTGCCAATCCATCATCCGGAAAAGATATTCGCCGAATGGTGGCATTTGGCTCTGTTTTTGACAATCATGAAAAAGTAAACATTGTAAGGCGCATCATACTGGGGCTTGAAGCCATGGGGGTGGAAGAAATCCTCTTCATGCCCGACCATTTCGGCATCGGTCCCAGGGCCATGGAAGATCTGGAGGTCTCTTTAAAGACGTCCTTTCTCGACATGCCCATGAAAGGGACCCAAGATGACAGCACAACAGCGGCAAAAATGCTATCCGATCTGGGCGCCGCCTGCATCATCACCTTAGGCGGCGACGGCACCAACCGGGCCGTGGCCAAAACCTGCGGCGACATTCCCCTTCTACCCATCTCAACGGGCACCAATAATGTTTTTCCCTTTATGGTTGAAAGCACCATGGCGGGCATGGCCGCGGGTGTTATTGCGTTAAATGAAACCCCTTTGGACCGGTGCTCCCGGAAATCGCCCCTGCTGGCCATACGGGATCAATCAGGCCCCAGGGACATTGCGCTGGTAGACGCGGTGGTTTCAAGCCACGGGTTTATCGGTTCCCGGGCCGTATGGGATGTGGCCCTTCTGGATGAAATTTTCCTGACCCGCGCCGAACCCGGAAATATCGGTTTTTCATCCATCGGCGGGCATCTTTCACCCCTTGCCCCTGACAGCATGAAAGGTGTTCACATCAAGATCGGACCCGGCGGGGAAACGGTGAAGGCGCCCATCGCGCCCGGGCTCATAAGAGACGTGCCCGTGAAAAGCAGCCGGATCATTGAGCCCGGTGAGGAAATCACCATTATCCATACACCCGCCGTACTGGCGCTGGATGGGGAACGGGAACATATCATCCCTGAGGGGAGTCAGTGGACCGTAACCCTGCAACTGGACGGCCCTCGGGTAATTGATATCCCCCAAACGCTTAAAAAGGCCGCCATGAAATCCCTATTCAAGGCAGCTTAGAGATTTTCAGGTTCAAAGGATAAGGGCTCCATATGACCGTGAGAGCCGGGGTCCCTGTCCCATGACTGTTGGGAAATTCGTACCATTCTACAATGTTTAACTCTAAAGGAAAGGAGTATGGCCAATGGAATTACCCAAGGAAAAACTGCTGGAAATGTATGAAAAGATGTTGAAAATCAGGATCTTCGAGGAATCCCTGGCTGATGCGGTAACCGGGGGAACCCTCCCCGGATTCGTGCATCTGGGGGTCGGGCAGGAAGCACCCATGGTGGGCCTCGTCTCGGCCTTGCGGGAATCGGACTGGATTTCCGGCACCCACCGGGAGCATGGTCTTATGATCGCCCGGGACGCGGACATGGGCCGCATGCGGGCGGAGATCTTCGGCAAAGTCACCGGGTACTGCAAAGGGAAGGGGGGATCCATGCACCTGGCGGTTTTTGAAAAAAATGCCCCCGGCTGCAACGGTATTCTGGGGCCCAACCAGACCATCAATAACGGCATCGCCCTGGCCCTTCAAAAAAAGGGTGAGGGAGATATCGCGGTGGTTCTCTTTGGAGACGGCGCCTCCCATCGGGGTGAATTCCACGAAGCGTTGAATCTGGCCTCATGCTGGAAACTCCCTTCCCTTGCCATATGCGTCAACAACGAATACGGCATCAGCGGATGCGTGGACGACGTCTGTTCTGTGGAGGACATCTCCGCCAGGGCCGCGGGCTACGGCATTCCGGGGCTCACCGTTGACGGCAACGACATCATGGCCGTGTATGAAGCGGTGACGGAAACGGCGAAACACATTCGCGCAGGCAAGGGACCGGCCCTCATTGAAATCAAGGCCACCCGGTGGAAAGGCCATTTCGAGGGCGATCCGCAACATTACCGAACCCCCGAAGAGATGGCGGCCATGAAAAAGAAGGACGGAATTCCCCGTTTCGAGAAAGAGTTGCTGGACCAGGGTATCGCCACAGAAGCGGAATTGGAAAACGTTCGGAACCAGGCTCAGGCAGCGCTTACGGAAGCCATCGAATTCGAAGAGAAAAGCGACTATCCGCCACTGGAAGAGATTTTCACCGACTTAGTTTATGAGGAAAGGAGGGCCGTCTGATGCGGGAAATCACTTATCTTGAAGCCATTCGTGAAGCATTGCAGCAGGAGATGAAGCTGGATGAAAAGGTGTTTATCCTGGGAGAAGACGTGGGTGCCTTCGGCGGTTGTTTCGGCGTGACCGCAGGCCTCATGGAAGAATTCGGAGAGGACCGGGTCCGGGACACACCCATTTCCGAGTCGGCCATTATGGGGGCGGCCCTGGGATCGGCCCTCATGGGATTGCGGCCTGTTCCTGAGCTCATGTTCTCGGATTTCACCCCTGTCTGCATGGATTACCTGACCAATCAGGCCCCCAAGGTCCGCTATATGTGCGGCGGGCAGATTGAAAAACTCCCCCTTGTGGTGCGCACCACCACTGGAGGATGGATTCGCGCTGCCGGTCAGCATTCCCAATCCCTGGAAGGCTGGTTTACCCAGGTACCGGGGCTTAAAGTGGTGATGCCGGGAACCCCCTACGACGCCAAGGGTCTCTTGACGGCGTGCTTGCGGGACAATAACCCCATTCTTTTCCTTGAACACAAGGTGCTTTACGGTGTGGCAGGGGATGTTCCCGAAGAGGAGTATGTGATCCCTTTAGGAAAAGCGGATATTAAAAAAGAAGGGTCGGACATCACCCTCATCAGCTATTCCTTCATGCTTCATAAAACCCTGGCCGCAGCGGAAGAATTGGCCAAGGCAGGGATTAGCGCCGAAGTGGTGGATTTAAGGACCATCTCTCCCCTGGACCACGAAACCCTGGCCCAGTCGGTTCAGAAAACCCACAAGGCCGTGGTGATTCAGGAAGCCTATGAATCGGCGGGTGTTGCCTCCCTGGTGATTAAGAGCCTCATGGAGAGCTCATTCGACTATCTGGACGCCCCCATTAAGACGGTTGCCGCGCCCGATACGGTGATCCCTTTCAGCCCACCGCTGGAGGATGCGATGCTTCCCGATGAAGCCAAAATCGTTCAGGCGGCCAAGGATATTGCACAATAACCCTGGCATCAGAGCAAGACAATCTCTTTTAGGTGCGGTGTGAACCCTTTTTGTTGGTTTTGCGCCGCGCCTTAAATTAATGAACCCATATAAACAATCGAATAGATAGGAGGATCAGTAACGTGTCAGTCCATGTCGCCATGCCCAAATGGGGCCTCACAATGAAAGAGGGAAAAATCGTCAACTGGCTCATCAAGGAAGGTGATCCGGTCAAAAAGGGGCAGGAACTGTTTGAGGTGGAAACGGAAAAAATCACCAACATCGTGGAGGCCCTGGCAGACGGTATACTCTTTCAGATTGTCGTCCCCGTGGGAACCGTGGTTAAGACCGGAACCATTGTGGCCGTCATTGCCGAAGAAGGAGAAACGGCGGAACGGATTGAAGGCATTCAGATGGGGGAAGCCCCCGAAGGCGAACCATCGTCATCAAAAACGCCCGCCGGTGAAAAACCTGCAAAACCCGAGGGAAAAAAGGCCTTTGTTCCGGCAACGCCCGCGGCCAGGCGCGTTGCGAAGGAATTTGAAATCGATCTGACCCTGGTCACCGGGTCCGGCCCCGGTGGGCGCGTGACGGAAAAGGATGTGATTAAGTACCACGAGGAAGGTCCGCCCCCGCCCAAGATTACGCCCCTGGCCCTTGAGATGGCCAATCAGGCGGGCCTGGATATCGCAACCGTTACGGGGACCGGCGAAGGGGGAAAGATCACCCAGAAAGACGTTGAAAAAGCCCTTAGTCAAAAAACTTTGGAAGAAGCCGCGCCGCCTTCGAGCATCCCCTTTACGGGCATGCGCAAGGCGGTTGCCGACAATATGTATGCCAGCCTGCAGCAAACGGCACAACTGACCACCTTCACCGAGGTGGATGTGACCGGGATGGTGGAGTTCAGGGATATTATCCGGGAAGAGTATAAAAAAGACGACATCAGGATTTCCTACAACGATATCATCATCCTGGCCGTATCCAGGGCGCTCAAACGCTATCCCATCATGAATTCCACCCTGGTGGAAGATGAGATTCTCCTCCACGATTCGATCAACATGGGCATTGCCGTGGCCCTTAAAGACGGACTCATTGTACCGGTCCTGCGGGACGCCGATAAAAAAGGGCTGCTTCAGATCGCAAAGGAGACCCGAATCCTGGCGGGGAACGCCCGCAAAGGAAGTCTTTCCATGGATGAAGTGACCGGCGGTACCTTCACCATCAGCAATGTGAGCATGTTTCAGGTGGACGGGCTGACGCCCATTTTGAAACCACCCGAGACCGGCATCCTGGGAATCGGCAGGGTCAAGGAAAAACCGGCCGTTTACAAGGGAGAGATCGCCATCCGTTCCATGATGTTTTTAAGCCTCACCTTTGACCATCGGGTGGTGGACGGGGCCCCCGCCAACGCTTTTCTGGAAACCGCGGCCCGATACCTGGAACATCCCAATCTGATCATGAGCTAAATTAGAGGTGATTTAATAATGTACGACGTTATCGTAATCGGCGGCGGCCCCGGTGGCTACGCCGCATCCATTCGCGCTTCTCAATTGGGAGGCAAAGTCGCGTTGATTGAAGCAGCCGAAATCGGGGGAACCTGTGTCAACCGGGGCTGCATACCCAGCAAAGTTTGGCTTGGCGCAGCCGATCTGCTGAAAAAAATAAAAACCGCCCATGAATTCGGCATCAAGGCCTCGGTTGAGGGTCTGGATCTGGGGGCCATCGTCTCCCGGAAATCGGGGGTGGCCAACGACATCCGCATGGGCATGGGGGGGCTTTTGGGAAACAACGGGGTGGAGGTGATCACGGGCCGCGCCGTTTTGACGGGACCCGGAGAGGTTTTGGTGGACGAGCAAACCCAGGAAGCCAAAGCGATCATCCTGGCCACGGGAAGCATCCTCGATATCCCTACCATTTCCGGCATCGAGGATGCGGCCATGACCACGGACCAGGTCTTTGATATGACCGAACCGCCCGACTCCGTTCTGGTGTGGGGGTCGGCAGGCCCCATCGAGGTGGAGATGGCATCCCTCTTGAACGACTTTGGATGCAAGGTCTATCTCATAGCGGAATCCCGTCGGATTTTGCCCATGGAAGACGGGGACACGAGCCAGCGGATCGCCCAATCCCTGAGAGAACAGGGCGTGGAAATCCTCCCGCGTTATTCCCTTAAGGGGGTTCAAAAAACGGACGTTGGGTACGACTGCGCTTTGGAAGGCCCGGAACCCAAAACCGTGTCCGTTCAAAAGGTGCTGGTATCGGCCCGCAAACCCAATACGGCCCGCCTGGGACTGGAAGAGGCCGGTGTTTCCTTAAAAGACGACGGCGGCATTCACGTTAACGATCAACTGGAGACCACCGTCAAAGGGATCTATGCCATCGGCGATGCCACGGGCGGTTGGATGTTGAGCCATGCCGCCAGCTCCATGGCGGTGGTGGCCGCTGAAAACGCCATGGGGGGCGGGAAAACTTACCCCCACCACCTGATTCCACGCGGCATCTGGACCAGTCCCCAGGTGGGCTCGGTGGGCCTTTCGGAAGAAGCGGCCGAGGACCAAGGCATGGACGTTGAGGTGGGGGATTTCCCCTATTCCATAAACGGCCTGGCCATGGCCCGGGGCGAAATGGCGGGCGCCGTAAAGGTGGTGACGGATGCCAAATTCGGTGCGATCCTGGGCGTCCACATTGTAGGGAGCAATGCCACGGAACTGGTGGGCGAAGCGGTCATGGCCATGCAACTGGAGGCAACGGTCAATGAACTGGCTAACAGCATCCGGGTCCACCCCACCTTTTCGGAAAGTGTGGTGGATGCGGCCCGGGATGCGAAAAGCTGGGCGCTTTATCTGCCGAAACGATGACGGCGGTTACCGGTTGCCGGTTTACAGTTGGCCAAGACGTTGCGGATGCTTCATAAACAGAAGTCCAAGGAGGGTACACATGGCCTTGAAGCGGTATATCGTGGAATTGGGGTCGGGGGCCGATCTTCACGGGGAAGATGTCACCGAGGCGGCGTGTAGGGCTGTGAAAGACGCCATCAGCAGGAGTTGTCTTTGCGGCCTTGTGGAGATCCTCGGGATGGAAAAGCTGGATAGGGTTTTTGTGGACATTCTGGTGGCAACGCCCCGTCCCCTGGAAGTGGATCTGGACCGGGTGAAGAAAATGGCGCCCGTCGGGCAGGTAACGGCCAGGGCCGTTGAAGGGGGCATGACGGCCCAAGGGCTCTGCGTGGACCGATTCGGTCCCTCATGCGATCGGATACTTATGGCCAATGCGGCCGTTACGGTTTCCGTGGATCAATAATTCAAAATAAAATTTTTGGCTGAAAATGGGTGAATTGATGGGAAAGGGCGCCTCAAGAGGGCGAGGGTCGACTATTTCTGTTGGTGGTGGTAACGGGTACAATGGTCACTTTAGTTGTTGAATGGGGTTCTTGAATTTTCCCGATAACCTTATCTTCCGCAATTCGCACGGCTTTCATCCGCACCACATGACCCCGCAAGTGCTTGTCCATGGGAAACACAAACGGCAGGTAATTCTCGCTGGCCCCCGTCATGAGGGACTCATCTTTGGCATGGGGGCCTTCCACCAGTACATCAAAGATGTTACCCAGGCAACTTCTAAAAAACAGCATTTGTTTTTCCCGTCCAAGCGCTCTCAGCTCCGAAGCCCGCTGTTTTATGATATCCATGTTTACTCTGTCCTTAAAATTCCAGGCCGGTGTTCCTTTCCTCGGTGAAAAGGGAAACACGTGAAGGTAACTGACGGGCAGATCCCGCAGGAGCGAGAGGCCGTTTTCATGGGCAGTGTTATTTTCTCCCGGGAACCCGGACATGACGTCCACCCCGATGGCGCCTTGGGGGATGGCGGTGTGAATTGTTTTGATCTTTTCGGAAAATTCCCTCGTGGTATAATGGCGATTCATTCTTTTTAGAATTTGATCATCCCCGCTTTGAAGGGGGATGTGGAAATGGGGGCAGAGCCATTTTTCTGATGCGGCCATCTCAATGATATTTTTATCCAGTTCCCCGAGCTCCAGGGAACTCAGCCTCAACCGAAGGGGCAACCCTTCCTTTCCCACCATTTGAAGTAACCCGCTCAGATCCATATGGCCTGCCAGGTCCACCCCGTATTTTCCCAGGTGGATCCCCGTCAGCACCACTTCCCGGTACCCCTGATCAGCAAACCTTTCCAGAGCCACAAGGACTTTCTCGGGCGCCAGGCTTCGATAGGGCCCCCTGGCGTAAGGGACGATACAGTAGGTGCAGAAAGATCGGCAACCATCCTGGATCTTCAGATAAGCACGGGTTCGGCCCGGGAAGTGATCCATATCAAGGGGATCAAAGGGCGTTTCGGGTTCGAAAGGCGGCAAAGCAAGGGTTTTTTCATGGCCGGAAGAAAGCACCATCAAGAGATGTGGGATTTGGGCTTTTATCCGGTTGTTGGCGATGAGGTCCAGACCCTCAATGGGTTCAAGTTCATCTGGAAATACCTGGGCGTAGCAGCCGATGGCGGCAACAAGGCTGTCCGGGTTTTCCCGAATGGCTTTTCGGATCGCCTGCCGGGACTGGTGTGCCCCCCTTTGAGTGACGATGCAGGTGTTGACCACCAGAACATCGGCTGAAAAACCGTCGGTTGCCCTGTGCCATCCGGACCGGCGTAAGGATTCCTCCATGAAGGCGGATTCATATTGATTCACCTTGCAGCCCAGAGTGATGACTTTAAATGTCCTGGACAATCCATCCTCCTCCGAGAACCCTGTCCCCTTCATAAAGAACCAGGGCCTGCCCGGGCGTAATGGCCGACTGGGGCTGGTCGAAAATAAATCTTACGCGGCCCGGGGCGAGAGTTTTCAGCCGTCCGGGTGCCGGTTTGTGCCGGTAGCGGACCTGAGCACTGATGGTGTTATGTCCGTCGGGTTCAAAAGGGCTGATCCAATGGAAATCCGTTGCGCATACGTCACCCGAAAAGAGATCCTCCCGTCGGCCCACAATCACCCGGTTTCCCTTCGGTTCCAGTGCTTTGACATAATAAGGTCTTGGGGAAGCAATCCCCAGCCCATGCCGCTGGCCGATGGTATAACGGTGAATACCGTCGTGTTCCCCCACCGTGTCGCCTTTAAGGTTGATGATGGGGCCTTTTCGGGAAGCGGCGTTTTTTTTTCGAGATTCAATGAAATGCCGGTAATCCATTCCCGGGATGAAGCAGATCTCCTGGCTTTCGCTTTCATCGTGGGAAGGGATGTTCAGTTCCCGGGCCCGGGAGCGGGTCTGCGCTTTGGTCATGTGTCCCAGGGGAAAAATCGTTTTTGAAAGCTGCCGCTGCTCCAGTCGGTGGAGGAAGTAGGACTGGTCTTTCTGCGGGTCTTTACCTCGCCACAGGCTCATGGGATTGTTTTTCCCGGGTCTTTTGACGCGAACGTAATGACCTGTGGCCATAAACTGAAATTGGTGTCGCACCAGGTGGCGGTATATCTGCTCAAATTTGATGGTCGGATTGCAGTGAACGCACGGGTTGGGTGTGAGTCCATTCATATAGGCTTCCACGAAGGGCGCAATCAACTCACGTTCGAAAATGTCGCTTAAGTCCAGGATTTCAAGTGGGATTTTAAGATGATCCGCCACGGCCCGGGCCCGTGAGATCCGTTGCCGTGTGACGTCTTCGGGGGATGGGAGGATAAAATGGAGGCCGGAAACCCTGTGCCCCGCCCCCTGCAACAGGGCGGCTGCCACCGAACTGTCCACACCCCCGCTCAGGGCAACGAGTACGTTCAGGATTCGGGCGCCGTTCACGGGTTCAGATTGATTCTGCATTTCGCAATCCGCAATCCGAAATCCGCAATTCAGTTAAGGAGGGTTTTATTGAATTTGACTTCCATGGCGCGGGCCGGGCATGCCGCGACGCACCATTCGCACGCACTGCATTTCTCCTTGTCAAACACCACGTCCATTTCCGGCCGGCTGATGCTGAGGGCGCCCGTGGGGCAGACTGCCGTGCAGGCACCACACTGATAGCACTTCTCCTCGTTCCGCTTGATATCCTCGCCGATGCTCTCCACTTTGATACCCACATCTTTGAGGTACTGGATCCCTTTCCGGTAGTTTTTTTTGTGCCCGCTCAGCTGCAGGACCATAAACCCTTCTTTCCGCGGATAAATGACGGCTTTCAGGATATTGAATGAGAGATCGAACTGTTTGACAAGTGTTGCCGCAATGGGTTCGTCGACAATGGTTTTGGGAAACCTGAGTGAAATGGTTTTTGAATACATGATTATTTCTCCCTTTCTATGTCACCCGTCAATATTTCTTGATGACCCTTTCAAATCCCGGAAGGGAGCGGGTGATGAACGATTCGGCAACGCAGTAGGCAATCCGGAAATGGCCGGGTCCCATGAACCCGCTTCCAGGAACGGTTAAAATATTTTCCTCCCGAAGGGCCTCGATGAAGGCCACATCATCCTCGATGGGGGACTTGGGAAACAGGTAGAACGCCCCTTCCGGCTTTTCGAACTGGTAGCCGAAGCTCCAGAGCGCATCGCACAGAATGTCTCTGTTCTTCTGGTAGGGCGAGATGTCAACGCTGTCATTGAGCAGGTGCAGAATGGCCCGTTGCATGACCGCCGGTGCATTCACATACCCCAGGGTGCGGTTGCAGAAAATCATGCCCGCCAGGATTGTACCCTTGTCTGACATATCAGGATGGGTCGCCGCATAGCCAATCCGTTCACCGGGCAGCGACAGGTCTTTTGAAAAAGAGGTCACGAGAAAGCTTTCCGGGTAGGCGTCAAAAATACTGGGGACGTGAACATTATCAAAGACAATCTTGCGGTAGGGTTCATCGCTGATGAGGTAAATGGGACTCCCCTGTTTCCGGCTGAAATGGGTTAACAGATCGGCCAGTCTGCCGATATCCTCTTTACTGTAGACCTTGCCCGTGGGGTTGTTGGGGGAATTGATCAAAACGGCCTTCGTTTTTTTGCTGATGGCGCCTTCAATGGCATCCAGATCAAAGGAGAAATCTTCCTTTGTGGGCACCCGGTGCACGACTCCCTGGTGATTGTCCAGATAGAAATCGTACTCCACGAAGTAAGGCTTGGGAATGATCACTTCATCACCCGGATTGAGGATGGTCTTAAAAACCACATTCAGACCGCCGCCGGCTCCCACGGTCATCACAATCTCATCGCCTGAAAAGGTCGCGTCGTTATAGGTGCTTAGAAAGTCACCCACGGCTTTCCGGGTTTCAGGAAATCCCGCGTTGGGCATGTAGGCATGTCGGGATGGGGACGGGTCATCAATCAATTCCTTGATGATCTCTTTGAGCTTAAACGGCGGTTCCAGATTGGGATTTCCAAGGCTGAAATCAAACACATTTTCCGGTCCGAACTGTTGCTTTCTCTTGGCACCCTCTTCGAACATTTTCCGAATGAAGGAAGATTTTTCAATGGCTGCTTGGATCTTTTTTGATACGGGCATGTTTTACTCTCCTAATGCGGTGTTGTAGGACTCCAAGCATAACTTTTTGTGCGGGGTTGTCAATATAAAATAAAAAGGTTTACGGTTGTCGGTTTCCGGGTACCGGTTTATGGGAAATCGTCTTGACACCGGGAAGCGCGTTTCTTAGTCTGATAAACGTTTCGTGCATGTCTTTGACATGAGAGAGGTGGCATTATGGGAAACAATACAAAAAGGAAGCCTGTTATCGCTATTTTGACCGGCGGTGGAGACGTTCCCGGGCTCAACCCCTGCATCAAGGCACTGGTATGCCGGGCCATCGATGAAGGGATCAGGGTTCTGGGCTTTCGGCGTGGATGGGGTGGGCTCCTGTCGTATCATCGCGATGCGGCAGGCCTGGACCTGGATCATTGTGTCCATGAATTTGACAAGCCGGAAGTTCGGACCATCGACCGTGATGGCGGGACGTATCTGCACACCTCCCGCACCAATCCAGGGGCGGCCAGGAAAAAAGATGTGCCGGATTTCTTGAAACATCACTTTAATTCAGATGAAGAAGTGATAGATTTCACAGATCATTGTATCGGAAACCTGGAACGGCTGGGGGTTGATGCGGTGATTCCCATCGGGGGAGACGATACCCTCAGTTTTGCAGACCGGCTGGGGGCTAAAGGCTTTCCCGTCATTGCCATTCCAAAAACCATGGACAACGACGTGTTTGGCACCGACTATTGTATCGGGTTTTCAACGGCGGTGACCCGGGGGGTCGGCTTTATCCACGCCCTCAGGACGTGTGCGGGTTCCCACGAAAGAATAGCGGTCATTGAACTGTTCGGACGTTATTGCGGGGAGACATCCCTCATCAGCGCTTACCTGGCTGGCGTAGAGCGGGCCATTATTTCCGAGGTGCCGTTTGACCCGGAAAGGCTGGCGAGTCTGGTCTTGGAAGACAAAAAAACCAACCCCAAAAATTATGTGATGATCACCATATCGGAAGGCGCAAAATCTGTGGGGGGAGAGATGACCCTGTCGGGGGAGAGCGATGCCTATGGGCATCGCAGGCTGGGCGGGATCGGTGAGGAAACCGGCGAACTGCTCAAAAAACTAACTGGCGAGGACGTGTTGAATCAGCGGCTCTCATATCTCATGCGGAGCGGCGCCCCCGATTCCCTGGATCTCATGGTGGCGGTTAATTTTGCCAATATGGCCGTGGACCTCTTCCTCAAAAAAGTCTTTGGCAGGCTGGTGGCTTTAAGCGGCGGCGTGTATACGGATATCCCGTTAGGAACCATCAGCACGGGCCAGAAACGGGTGGATGTGAGGGAACTCTACGATGTGGATGCCTATCGCCCCAAAATCCGGCATGTGAGCGGAAAACCCATGTTTCTTTACTAGGTGGATGTCCGCCAATACAGAGCTGTTTAAATTACGGAGGGCGTTTTGGCAGATAAATTTTTCAGTATGAGGAACCTGAAATTCCTCCTGTACGAGGTTTTTGATACGGCCTCGCTGACACGATACCCATATTACGGGGAGTACGACCGCAAGATGCTGGATATGGTGCTCCAGGCTGCGGAAGAACTGGCCCGGGGGCTTTTGTGGCCCTATTACCAGGAAATGGACAGGAACCCGCCGGAACTGGTGGACGATGTGGTGAAAGTGCACCCCTCAGTCAAAAAAGCGCTGAAAGAGCTGGGCCAAGGAGGATGGATCGCCATGACCGTCCCCGAAGAACTGGACGGGCAGCAACTTCCCGAGATCATTGCGGACAGCTGCAAGTTTATTTTCTGTACTGCCAATTATTCCGGTGCCGCTTTTTCGGGATTGTGTGACGGGGCGGCCCGACTCATTGAAAATTTCGGGAATAGGGAACTTTATGACGCTTTTGTGCCCAATATGCGAAGTGGACGCTGGCAGGGGACCATGGCCCTGACGGAACCCGAGGCGGGAAGCTCCCTCAGCGATATCACCACCACCGCAACACCTACCGAAAACGGATACTACCACATCCAGGGACAGAAGATTTTCATTTCGGCGGGGGATCACGACGGTGTGGAGAATGTGGTGCACCTGATGCTCGCCAAGATCAAAGGGGCGCCTTCCGGGGTCAAGGGGATCTCCCTGTTTGCGGTGCCGAAAAAGCGGATCAGTGAAAAGGGTGAGCTGGTTTCAAACGATGTGCTCATTTCAGGCATATTCCACAAGCTGGGTTACCGGGGATGCCCCACGGCACAGCTCAGTATCGGGGACAACAACGATTGCCGGGGGTATCTGGTGGGGGAACCCCATAACGGTCTTCGGTATATGTTCCAGATGATGAACGAGGCGCGGATCGGGGTCGGCATCGGGGCCGCCGCCATGGCCACGGCTGCCTACTACGCTTCACTCGATTATGCGGCGGTCCGAAAACAGGGGCGGAAGATCGAGGAGAAAAACCCCGCTAAGGGATGTGCCCAAAATAACATCCTCCATTTTAAGCTAGACTTGTCAAACATGCGAACGAGACAGCTTGCCTGAAGCCAAAAACTCACGCGGATAAAAAAAATCAAATTTTAGCACAAAAAAGTGTCAAAGCAGT
>JAERTK010000127.1 GCA_016844935.1 Desulfobacteraceae bacterium
TGGCTGGCGGCAATGTGTTCTCATGTTCCGAATAAAGGTCAGCAAATGGTTCGGTATGTGGGCTTCTACAGCAATGTGGCTAGGGGAAAACGCAAAAAGAATGACCAGGACGAACTCATCCCTTCGATTTTGGACCCACACCCGGATGGCCACTTCAAAATCCCCCACCTGTGGCCACCCCAAAATCCCCCACCTGTGAAGGTGGCCGTGCAGAATCTTGACCGTGGCAATGGAAAGATCTTCAGCGACAGAACGATTACAATTTATTCTTTTTTCTTCCCTATGGCAAGTCTTACTGCAGCCTCCTTTAGCCTGTAGCTTTTTCCTTCAAATTTGAGCAAATGGCCTCGGTGGAGCAACCTGTCAAGGATCGCAGAGGATGCGGCATTGTCTCTGAGCAGTTTACCCCAGTCCTCCACCGGACGGTTTGATGTTATAAGTGTACTTTTTCTTTTGGAATAACGATTCAGTATGATATCAAGAAGATCATCTGCCGCATGTTCAGGAACCCTTTTTCTCAGGAAAAGATCATCTATTATCAACAAGTCTGCTTCTGAAAAAAGCTTTGTTATTTTTTTTGTCTTCCCTGTTTGAGCAGCTTCGAAGACATCTTCAAAGAGAGTATGGGCCTCACGATAAACAACCTGATGGCATGCCTGCGTTGCAGCATGAGCAATTGTTTTAGCGATATGACTTTTCCCCTTATGGAAAGCTTTCCATAAGAGGAAAACCTATTTGGCCTGCGCATTAGCCAACAGGGCATGTCGTATGGGTTTTTCAGCATTTTACATCAGGATTCCCAAACTTTTTCAGGAACTGGAGATTGCCAGAGCTGACGGCAGCTATCCCAAAATCATGAAAAAACTGGCAAAGGCAAAAGTCCTCATCCTTGACGATTTGGGTCTTTCGCCCATGACCGCACCTGAAAGAAGAGAGCTTTTAGAAGTGGTTGAAGACAGACACGCCTTTTGTTCAACTATCGTTGCCACCCAATTACCCATAGAAAACTGGCATGAGAATATCCGGGATCTAACCATTGCAGACGCCATCCTTGATCGCCTCATACACAATGCGCACAAAATCAATTTCAAGGGAGAGTCCATGAGAAAGCTTCTGGGAAGGGGGGAAAATGCTACCGAAACAACAGATTGAGGCGGCCAAACAAGCAAGTCTGCCGGACGTTCTAAAATCTTTGGGTATAAGGATTGTTCTTTCCGGAGCTAATTTTCAGTCGAAAAACCATGACAGTCTGAAGTTTTTTCGCCAAAATGATGTTTGGCCATAAAGGATCTGGCTTCCCGCGATGGCATTTTCCCTCTCATTACAAACACGGATATCGATGCAGCAGAAGTTCTGAAATATCAATTGGTTTTGAGTTAATAGAAGAATTGGAGAATGCCATCGGCAAGGGTGGCTTCCAACTATTGGAAATCCCAAAAGAAGCGCTTTTTTTGGCTGGAAAAGCGTTCCTTAGATACAGAAAAAGGAAAGGAGTGAAAAGCGCGCCGTTGCCGGATTTTTTTATTGGCGCACAGGCAGCTGTATTAAATTTGGAGCTATTGACCAGGGATGTTTCAAGATACCAATCATACTTTCCAACCGTTAAACTTATAACGCCATAACAGTTGGCAACAATCATTGAACAAACGTATGAATCAAATTGTCATCATGAATAGAAAGGTTTGATGTTATGAGTCCGATATCAAAAGTCGGATTATGGTGGTTTTTTTCTTCGCCCATACTGCAAAGGGCCTCCAGGGCTGCATCATAAGGGACCAGGACACAGGAATGCCGGCTTTTTCGTGAACGGACCGGGGTGAAAATATCGTGGCTTTCCGGAAAAAGGAAGGTGTTATCCTTTGATTTCAGGGCCTTCTGAAAAATTTCCCTCAACTGCCCGAGGCCCGCAAGATCCAATCCCGCAGCAAGGAACGCCAAATGAGCAGCGGATGCTTTGGCAAGGATGCAACCGCGCACATTAAAGGCGATCTCCTTTATCCGCCTACGATGCAAATTGATTTCTACGCTTATTCGATCTCCGCAAAGGGGATTGTTTTCCGTTGCACGACAATCCGCATTTTGAAGAGTGCCCATGTGCTCTTTTCGCTTTGACCATGCGATTATGGGATCATGATACATGTCATCGCTCATAGTATTAAACCTCTCTAATCAAGGATATTAAGACAATCTTCAAGCCCGTTCAACAGGGCATCCACATCTTCCCGACCATTGAACATGCCAAGACTGGCACGGGTGGTTCCATCAAGGTCGAAGAGTTCATGAAGGGGTTCTGCGCAGTGGTGGCCACCTCGAAGCGCCACGCCATGCCGGTCGTTCATGATCTGGCAAATATCATGGGGGTGTGCATCCCTTATGGCAAAGGAAATCAGAGGCAAGCGTTTTTCTCCCTTTGGCGGACCGAGGATGCGGATTCTGTTGCCATGAGTGTTGTTCAATTGCGCCATGCCCGCCATGATCTGTTCCAGCAGATGATTAAGATGATTATGAATTCCCGGCAGATCCTGATTGCCGAGCCATTCCAGCGCCGCCCCCAAACCCACGGCCTGGGTAATGGGGGGGGTTCCGGCTTCAAACTTACGGGGCGGAGCCGCATAACGGGTTTTTTCAAATGCAACATGAGCGACCATTTCCCCACCACCGAAAGCCGGTGGCATCTCTTCAAGGGATGCCATGCGTCCCCAAAGTATTCCCACGCCACTGGGACCATAGGTCTTGTGTCCCGAAAAAACATAGAAATCCGCTCCGAGTCCGGGTAGGTCAAGCGGACCATGCGGCGCCATCTGGGCGCCGTCCAGCATCAGTTTCGCACCCCGTTCACGGGCAATTTCGGAAATGGCGCCCACGTCCGTGACGGCACCGGTAACATTGGACGCATGGGTCAACGCCACCAGTTTTGTTTCCGGAGTTATGGTCTCCTCAACCCTGGAAAGATCAATGACGCCGTTTTCGTCCACAGGCAAAAAGCGCAGGTTCACTCCCTTTAACTTCTTCAACATTTGCCAGGGAACAAGGTTGCTGTGATGTTCAGCCTGGGAAAGCACAATTTGGTCGCCCGGTTTCAAATTCTGCCCGAAACCCAGTGCAATCATGTTGATCCCGGCCGTCGCGCCCCCGGTAAAAATCACTTCATCGGAATTTTGAACTCCTAGGTATTTCGCAACCAAGTCCCGGGCATTTTCAAATGCGTCGGTTGCCTCCTGCGCAAGGCTGTGGATACCGCGTTTCACGTTTGCCCGGGCCCTGGTATCATGGGTCGTCATGGCGGATATGACGCAATCGGGAATCTGAGCGGTGGCGGCATTATCCAGATAATGGAATCGCCCTCCCGACGCATAATTCCTGATGATGGCAAACTGCCCTTTTATTTGATCTACATCAAATATCATTCTTTCCACTTAAATAATCACAGGTTGGAGATTCTCTCAATCCTCTGATAAACAGAAGGTTCGATATTAATGATGCCATTCCTGAACGATCTCCGCCATGATGGAGATGGCGATCTCCTGCGGGCTTTTTGCGCCGATGGAAAGACCCACGGGAGCGTGTATGCGTCTCAAGCGTTCTTTAGACAAACCGTTCATTTCAAGACGCGCCAGTCTATCGGCATGGGTTCGGGTGCTGCCAAGTGCGCCAACATAGAACGCATTGGATCCGAGCGCTTCCATCAGGGCGGGGTCATCGATTTTCGGATCATGGGTCAGCACCACCACGGCGGTATTTGAGCAAACATTAATTTCTTTCATGGCCTCATCGGGCCATTCATGATTCAGTTTCACATGGGGAAAGCGGTCAACGGTAGCAAAAGCTTTCCGGGGATCAATGATCTCAACCTCATAGCCTGCGATCCTGGCCATCCGTGAAAGCGCCATGGAAATGTGGACGGCGCCGATAATGATAAGTCGCGGTTCCGGGATAAAACGGTGTAGAAAAAAACGTCTCCCGTCGGATTCCAGAACAACACCGTCAATTTTGCCGAAAAGATCAGTTGCACCATTTTCCATATTGAATGGGAGGTTTGCGACACTTTCCGAACCGTGGGGTGGAACAAACATCCTCTCTCCCGTCTCAAGATCGGCAATGAGGGAAACAGTTGTTCTGTTTTCCAGCAGATTTTTCAGTTCTTTAAGAATCGCTCCCTGTTCCGTTGCTTTTGCAACCCAAACATCCACTTTACCGCCGCAGGCAAGCCCGGAATCCCACGCCTGAGCATTGGTCACGCCAAATGAAAGGATCCTGGAGTCGCCCTCCTGAATGACTTCAAGGGCTTCGGCAATAACTTCCCCCTCAATGCAACCGCCGGAAACAGACCCTTCGAAATTTCCATTCCCATCAACAACCATCTGGCTGCCGACAGGCCTCGGTGAGGAACCCCATGTGGCGATAACGGTGGCAAGGGCGATTTCACGCCCTTGCGCAATCCATAAGAGCGATTTTTCAATGATTTCCATTTTGTTCATAAGACGCCAATCCTTTCAGATGAAGAGATGTGATTCCATTGGCCAAGAAAAACACTTGGCAGATAGAACATTACCACCCGGGGTAAACACCGCCTACCCCTTCACAGCGCCGAAAGTAAGGCCCCGGATAATATATCGCTGCATAAACCAGGCGGCGCCCAATGTGGGCAAAATGGCCACACAGATACAAGCCGCCATGGTCCCCCAATCCACCTGGCCCGAAGCCCAGAAAGATGCCAGCCCAATGGTCACGGTCCTGGCAATGTTTCGGGTGAAAAGAAAAGCGTAAAGAAATTCATTCCAGGAGAAAATGAAGCAGAACATGGCCGTAATGGCGGCGCCGGGCATAATCATGGGAAAAATGATTCTCCGGAAAATGTCGAACCGCCCGTACCCGTCGATGGTGGCCGCCTGCTCCAACTCTACGGGAATTTCCCTGAAAAACCCGTATAAAAGGAATACGGCGAATGAAACATTGAAATAGAGATAGAGAATGATCAAACCGAAACGTGTGTCCAAAAGCCCCATCCCCTTAAACGCCATGAAAAAAGGGATAGCCGCCACAGCCGCTGGGAACATTCGGGTGGAGATGGTGACGAAAAGCAGATGTCCGTACCCGGTTTCGTATCGTGCAAAGCTGTAGGCCGCGGGCAATGCCACTAACATGACCAGGATGGTGCTGCTGATGGATATGAGCAACGTATTGAGGAGTTCCCGCACAAAAACCGTCTTCGTAAAAAGATTGATGTAATTATCAAGGATGGGTGAAAAAAAGAACATCCTCACCAGATCCTGGGTATAGATATCCGCATTGGTCTTAAAGGATGTGAGATATATCCACACCAGGGGAGATACAAAGGTAAAGACCACAAGCAGCGTCGCTGCCCAAAAAAGGGTTCGTTTCATTTTTTCCTCCGCTATTCGCTTGTGGCCGCAAGGGCCTTCATCAGCTGGTTAAAAAGTATACCGCACACGATCATGGTTAGAAACAAAGAGATAATCGCCAGAGTGGATCCCCGGCCGATATCAAAATATACAAAGGTATTCCGATAGATTTGCCAATCCAAAAGTTCCGTATCGGCGCCGCCGCGGGTGGTCCCATAGAGGGGATCAAAGAGCCGAACCAGCCACATGGTCCTCAAAAGCACAATGATCATAATCAGGGGCGCCAGGTTGGGCAGGGTGAGCCTTCGAAAGGTGTACCAGGGACCGGCACCGTCGACCCTGGCGGCCTCAAAGGAGTCCCTGGGAAGGCTCTTGAGCCCCGCCAGAAGGACAAATATGGAGAAAGGGACCCACTGCCACACGGAGATTGCAGCAATGGTGTAGAGCCCCACTCCAGGCGCGAACCAGCTGACCTTTGAAATTCCCACCAACCCAAAGACCATATTAACGATTCCGAAATCGTATTGCAGAAAGAAATTCCACATCATGCTGACGGCCAGCGGCGCGATGAGCAGGGGCAGGAGGATGAAGCCCCGAATAGGATTCTGCCCCTTGAATTCGCGATTGAACAGGACCGCAACGGCCATACCGATACTCAATTCGGCGCCGATGCTAATTACCAGTACGATCCCGGTACGGCCCAGGGCCAACCAAAACTCCCCATCCCGTAAGACATCGCGATAGTTCTCAAAACCGATAAAGGTCGCCGCCTTAACCATGCCGAATTCGTGAAAAGAATACCACAGGCAATAAAGGAGAGGATACAGCATGAATATGATAAGGACCAAAAGGAGAGGAACCAAAAGAAGCCATTTATAATATTTGTCGTCACTGAGGACGCTCCAAAAAGTTCTTTCACGAACTTTGGGATAATCCCCCGACCTCTCCCGGATTGAGGGCTCCGCCTGCCACGTCGCCACGCTTACATTGTTAGCCATTCAAACACCTCTCTGTTTCGCAATTTCCCATTCATGTCCTTCAAAGGACTGCCTTTTATGGAACAAACCGATGGAGTGAGCCAGGTAATGCCTATCCGAAACGGATGGGCCTGAATTCTCGACCCTGAGCACAATAAGAAAGGAACCCCATTGTTATATCTCCTCCTCAGAGGCGAACATACAAGAATCCGCTTTTCACGCCTTTGAGTGCTTTTGTACTTAGACCATTGCACACAAAGGGCCTTTTCGGAAAAAGAGGCATCCCAGCGGCCATGCCGCGGGAATGCCTCTTTTCATTCACCTACTTTTCTTCCCGAATGGGGAGTTGTCCGAATTTTTTCTGCAACTGCATGGTTTTCTTGGTGAGAACCTTGACGCACTCTTCCGGGGTGTACTTCTTAATGGCAGCATTGTGCAGCTCAATGATCTGCATTTCGTAGATCTTGCCCATGGCTGCGCTGTTAAAGTGAATGTAGTTATTCACGTAGTTGTTCTGCACTTGAAGAGCCAGGGAGTTAATGTATGCCCTGTCGCCGATGGATTTTTTCCATTTCGGGTCGTTCTGATAGATGGGATCGCCCATGATATCGATCCGCACCCCTGGGAATCCGCCCTCCATCAACTCTTTCTGGCACTCATAGCCGCCCAGATATTTGATGAACCAGTAGGCTGCTTCGGGGTTTTTGCTGGCCTTGGCAACACATTCCGCGAAATCGCCGATATATCCCTGTCTCCCTACACAAAGGGCCATCCCTTTTCTGGCGCCTGGCACCTTCTTCTCCACCTGCCAGGTCCAATCTTCAACCACCAGATAAAGATAAGGCAACATGATGGCCTGACCCTCCACGAACTGGGCGCAACAAAAATCCCAGAAACCGGTCAAGCAGCCCGGGGAAGCGAACTTAAGAAGGCTGACGTAAAATTCGATGGCTTCCTTTTGTTTTTGCTTGTCCTTCTTAGTAATGACAAATTCCTTGGCCTTACCGTTTTTATCGCGAACGATGGTGGCCCAATGGCCACCGTTGCCCCAGAGAATGGCGCTAATCTCGTCGTTGATCTCAAACCGCCCCGCCATGAGAGCCACGCCGTACACATCCTTTTTGAGCACTTCACCTTTTAACTTTTCACCGGCTTTTCTCGTGAAAAATTCGGCCGTATCATAAAGCTGTTGGCGGGTAACGGGCACCCTGAGCTCATAACCGTATTTTTTCTTGAAGTTGGCCTTTTCCGTTGGGTCCTCAAAGCAGTCAATCCGATGATATAAAACCTGCTCGTAATTCCAGTAGGGAATTCCCCGAAGCTTTCCCTCACGATCGCAAGTGGTCCTAATCAATGCCGGATCATGACCCGCCAGATCGCTCTCAAAACCGGCCAGACCGGTGGGTTCATATTTCTTGGCCAACTCTCGCACGTCCCAAAGATAGGGGGCCCATTCACAGGTGGTGGAGGTCTCCATGACGATACAGTCGTACGCGCCCGATCCAGACATCAACTCCACATTGATCTTCGGGTAGATGCTGGTCATGATCATCTTTTCAAAGGTAACTTTCACCCCGGTTTTCTCTTCGAATTTCTTGATCATTTTGGGCACTGCGATGTCAAACTGCTTGGTGCCCCCGAATAATGCGATATGAATCTGCCTTTTGTTTTTTATGTCCGGAATATCCGCCAATTTGAACTTCGGCGTGGGCGTCTCGAGCCAATCCGCCAAAGCGCCCGGCGTCATGGTGAAAACCAAAATGCCCATGAGAACAAAACCGATTATAGATTGAACCAAACTCTTTTTTCGCATAATGACCTCCCTAAGAAAATTTTTGAAGTTTGTTTTCCAGTGTTAAGTCTCCTTTTTTTGATTATCACCTCCCAAACGATTAAAAGTGTTAAACTTTAATGTTGCTTTGACAATTGGCGATCATGAATTTATAAACAGTATCGTATTCTTTAAATATATTGGATATCCACTTGATAATCCGTTAAAACTTTAGATTATTGAAGGATGGGCATTTCCCCGTCAAAAAGGTGAATGGCCTCCGGCGCCATTTCAAGCCTGACCTTCTCCCCCGGCGCGGGCAACCAGTCCGCTTCGACAACCGCCTTCACCTCACTCATATCCAAATCATCGAGAATCACGGTCACAATCACCGATTCCCCTTGAAATTGGGTCAAATCAACCACGCCCGGGATCCCATCATTACCATCCATGTAAAGGCGAACCTGCTGAGGTCTGACACCCACCGTTATTTCGGATCCCACGGATTTTTCATCCACCGTTCCATGAAAGGGAAGGATGGATTTTCCATCCTTCATACTGATGGAAACCTGATTCTTGTTTTCGATCCGCCCCTTTATGAAATTCATCTCGGGCTCCCCTACGAAAGTGGCCACGAACCGATTGGCCGGATGGTTCCAGATCTCGTCCACGGTCCCGATCTGCTGAAGCTTGGCGTGATTCATGACCGCCACCCGGTCCGCCAGAGAGACGGCCTCTTCCTGATCGTGGGTCACATAAATGGTGGTGAGCTTTAACTCATCATGTAGTCTTCGAATGCGCGCCCGCATATTGGCTCGCACCCGCACATCCATATGGCTGATGGGTTCATCAAGGAGGGTGATGTTGGGCTGCCGAACCAGCGCCCGGCACAAATTGACCCGCTGTTTGTGACCTCCGCTCAAACTCCCCGGCTTCTTCTTTAAGATGTCGGTCACGTTCAAGATGTCGGCAATCCACATGACCTTTTTATCGGCCTCAGCCCTGCTCATGCCTTTGGCGCGCATGGGAAAAGCGATATTTTCATGGACGTTCAGGCGGGCATAGAGGGCATAGGACTCAAAAGCAAGCGCCAGGTTTCGTTCACTGGGGCTGAGGTTGTTCACCACCTTTCCGTCGAACCGAATCTCCCCTTCAGTGATATCCTCAAGCCCGGCAATCATCCGTAGAGTGGTGCTCTTGCCGCACCCGGAAGGCCCCAGGACGGCCAGAAACTCCCCGTCTTCGATAAAAAAGTTCAGATCCTGAACCGCCTCGACATTCCCCTCGTAAATCTTCCATACATTCTTGATATCAACTCTACTCACCTTCCGCCCCTCCCCTTATTTGGATATTTTTACGGTCTTCTTGAAGAAAAAGCTGTGTTCCTGGTCAAAATCAAGCCAAACTTTCTCGCTCATGCCGTACTGTTCCGGACCCTTCACGCTGGCCCTGAAAAAGCACTTGTCCAACTCAAAAGTGATGACCGCGCCTTCAGGCCGGCGTACAATGGCATAGATGGGCAGCTTAAACGAATGTTCGGTCGTCCTCTCTTTGCTCACTTTGATGCGAGAGGGCCGAATGCCCAGACGAATTTCACCGTCTTGATCCGCATTTACTATTTTTTGGGCAGCCGCGATGGATTTGTTTTGTAAAGGGATGGAAAACTCGTTTCCGGATTGAAACAGGGTTTTTCCGTTCTCACTGACAAGGCTTCCGTCGATGAGGTTACAGGGGGGATCTCCAATAAAATTGGCGACGAAATCGGTTGCGGGCCGATTATAAATCTCCCGGGGCGTTCCGATCTGTTCGAATTTTCCCTTTCGGAGCACAGCGATTCTATCGGACAAACCCAATGCCTCCCGATAATCATGGGTTACATAAATAATAGCAGTGCCCAATTTGACGGAAAGCCGCTTGAGCGCAGTCTGGGTGGAAAATTTCAGTCTTGCATCCAGATGGGCAATGGGTTCGTCCAGCAAAAAGCATTCACATCGTCTCACCATGGCCCTGGCCAGGGATACCCGTTGTTTCTCACCACCGCTCAGTTGTACGGGTTTTCGACCCAACAGCCTTTTGATCCCCAGGAAGTCGGCAACCTCTTCAACCCGCCGTTGTTCCTCGTCCTTGGACAATTTTTCATGCCTTTCGGGGGCTCTCAAGGGGAAAGCGATGTTCTCATAAACCGAGAGATGGGAATAGAGATTATAGGTCTCAAAGGCCATGGCCACATTTCTTTCTCGAGCGGAAAGGGCGTTGACTTCATAGTCGTCAAAGAAAATTTTGCCGGACGTAACGGGCTCAATGCCGGCGATCATCTTTAGTATCGTTGATTTCCCAGCGCCAGCCGGTCCGATGATGGAGAAAAACTCGCCCTCCTTGTACTCAAAACTCAGGTTGTCCACAGCCAGTTTATTTCCATATTTTTTTGTTACGTTTTGAAGTTTTACACCCGCCATGTTATTCCTCTCCCTCCTCCACCTCTTCTCTCTCCCGGGGGCCGAAGATAAGCAAAGCCAGGAAGACCAAGAACCCGATTAACGCGCCGATCCATTGGGGAATGTATAATTCCAGCCAGCCCAGCCACAAAAAATTGACGCCCACAAAGGCGAGAATCCCCCAAAAGAGCCAGTTACCCCATGTCATTCGTGGTATAAACATCCTTAATTCCTCCCATCCAAATCCTTAACGCCTGCCAATCCGTTCTTTTTCGGTTCGATGTCGAACACTCAACAAGGGCACCGGGCAATGCCGAAACATTTTTTCCGCATTGGACCCAAACAAGACGTCCACAAGATCGCCGCGGCCCTTCGAACCCATAACCACAAGGTCAACGTCTTCTTCATGAACCATTTGGATCAATTCCTGAAAAGGTACCCCGATGCGAAACAGCGTCGTGATGGACACATTGCCGCACCCGGCTTCCTCAATCAATTTATTGATGCGGACCAAGCGATCCTCTTCCCGATGTTTGAGAAATTCTCCCAAGGAGTAATGGCTTTTTTCCGCAAGCCGATTGAATGCATCCACATCCCGCTTATGGATGACATTCGCCGCAATCAAAGGAACCTTCAAATTGCCGGCAATTTCAGCAGCAACCCGCAGCGTCTCAGCCGAATAGTCGGACAGGTCAATGCCCACAAGGATTTTTTTTATGGTCTGCGTCATGTTCTTCCTCTCACCTTATGGGGTTAAATAACCGGCCCCACCATATAGATATCCATGGAACTGGTGTAACCTGAAATCTCCGCCTTGGTCATCTTGCCGGAAGCCACATCCACCAGTTCTCCGAGGAGTCTCTTTCCGGCCTCTTCCAGGGACTCGGTACCTTCCATTACCGAAGAAACAGTGAAATCCATATGATCTATCAGGTTCTTCCAGGTCTTTTCGTTACCGGTCAACTTGATCACCGGAACAAAGGGAAAGCCCTGGGGCGCCCCACGGCCCGTGGTAAACGCAATCACATTGGCGCCCGCCGCCGCCAGCCCGGTCAGGATTTCCGGCTCACGGCCCGGTGAATCCATGACCACCAATCCCTTGACATCGGGTTTGACGCCGTATTCGTAAACAGCCTGAAAGGGTGCATTACCGGCCTTGGCAATGGCACCCAGGGATTTCTCTTCAATGGTCGTGAGCCCTCCCTTGATGTTCCCCCCCGTGGGCTGTCCTCCACGAATATCAAAACCCATCTGAATAGCCCGGTTTTCCATTCTGTCCACCAGGGCCAGCATCTTACGGGCCGTCTCCTCGTCTTTTGCATGCTTTGCCAAGAGATGCTCGGCGCCGATAAACTCCGTGACTTCTCCCAGAATGGAGGTCCCCCCCGCCTCCACAATAAGGTCGGAGAGAATTCCCACCACCGGATTGGCCGACAGCCCTGAAGTGGTATCGGAACTGCCGCATTTAAGGCCCAGAACCAGCTCACTTAAGGGAAAAGGCTCCCGTTTCTGCTCACTTGCCTCAGTGGCCATTGACTGGGCCAAAAGTATTCCTTGAGCTGTCGATCTGGCAGCCCCGCCCTCTTCCTGAATCAGGATGGTTTCGACCCGCTTCCCGGTTGCCGAAATGGCATCGGCCACCAAATGGATATTGGTACTCTCGCAGCCGAGACTCACCAGCAGTACCGCTGCCAGATTCGGGTTTTTCCCCAGGCCGATCAACGCATCGTTCACACGATTGATATCGACGGGGGTCTGACAACAACCCTGATGATGAAGGAATGCCGTGGCCCCCTTCACCTGGGAGGCGATTTTTTCGGCCACTTCGTTGCCGCATATGACCGTGGACAAAATGCCCACATAGTTCCGGGTGCCGACGCCGCCCTGCTCTCGTTCGTATCCCAAAAACTCCATTGCTACGCCCCTTTCTTTTCCAGGTCTCCGCGACCCCTCAGACTCTCAATATTTTGAACGTGGGCATGGGCTCCCCGGGGTATATGGGCTGTGGCCCTTCCCATAACCTCACCATATTTGATAATATCGGCATCTTTTGGAATGTCCACGGCAGCGAATTTATGGCCGTAAGCGATCGGCTCTTTCATGGTCACATGGACGGTTTCGTTTCCCGCCATAAACCGGTAGGTTTGGCCCGCATCCAGATCCCTAAGGGCGGTGGCCACATTGTCTTGGGCCTTGATCATAATCGCGTTCTGTTTCATACGTGCTCCCTTCCGGTGTTTTTCACTCTACCCACAAACAGGCGTGTCACGGACATCGTCATAATTGCCCATTTTTGCCAGGGTCTTTTACCGTTCTTTCAATTTCTCTATCAAGACAGGGATGACTTCATTCACATCACCCACAATGCCGATATCGCAAACGTCAAATATGGGAGCGTTGGGATCGTTGTTCACTGCGACCACTTTTCCGGCCTTGACAAATCCGGCCGAATAATGATTGGCCCCCGAGGCGCCGATGCTCATCAAAAGCTTGGGGCTGATGATCTTGCCGCTCACTCCGATCATGCCGCTTTCCCTTATCCATCCTTCATCAAGGACCGGCCTGGTTCCCCCCAAAGCCCCTCCCAGAATTCCGGCCAGTTCCTTTAAGGATTCCAGCCCGCCGGATGCTTTCATCCCGTATCCGCCCGAAACAACAATATCCGCTTGGTCAATTTGCATCCCTTCCGGCAGATCCTCCACCATCTCCACGGTCCTGACCCTGAAATCACTATCATTCAAGGCCACATCCATTATGATGATTTCACCTTTTCCCTGATCGGATCGCGCGGGTTTCTCTGCAACACCGGGGCTCACTGTCGCCATTTGAGGCGTATGATTGGGGCAGAGGATATTTACAATCATTCCACCACCCCATCCCGGAACGGCTGCAATCAACATGGGTTTCTCACCGTCATTTTCGATCTCAATACTACAGCTGTGGGCGGTCAACCCGGTTTTGACCCTTGCAGCCACACTGGGAGCCAAATCCATGCCGATGGTGGTGGCACCCAGGAGCATGATCTCCGGTCTTTTTTCCTCTACCAGTTCACTGATCAACCGGGTGTATGCATCGCTCTGATAATACGCCAGCTGCCGATCGGAAAAGAGATATACCTTATGGGCGCCATGGGCCACCAACTCTTCCGCCAGCCCCTGCAATTCGTCGCCTAGAAGCACCGCAGCGGTACTGCCGTTGATTTCTTTCGCCAACTCCGTCGCTTTCCCAAGGATCTCCAATGAAACATCCATGAGTCGCCCGTTTCGCTGTTCAGCCCAAATCCAAACCTCATTATTCGTGCTCATAATCCTCTCTCCCACCTTTAGATCAACGCTTCCTGCCTCAGTTTTTCTATGGCCGTGTCTACCATCTCTTCCGGGGTGCCTTCCAATATCACACGCTGACGTTCGATCTTTTGCTCATAAACCTTGCCTACCCGAGTGGGTGAACCTTCAAGGCCGATATTTTTTTCATCCACTGCGATATCTTCCAATCTCCATTCTCTAAACACCTTGTCCATGAGGCTGAAGATGCCCTCCGCAGTGGCCGTCCTGGGCTGGTTGATCTCCCGTGAAACGGAGACCAGAATTGGTAGATTCGCTTCCATTTTCAGGTGGCCGTATTCAATGATACGGGTTATTATCGCGGCCTTATTTTCACTCACCATGAGTTCTTTGACATTACTGACATGGGGATAACCGAGAAGTTCGGCAATCTGGGGACCCACCTGCTGGGTGGCGCCATCAGCCGCTTCGTTTCCACAAAAAATGACATCCACGGGACATATGGCCTTGATACCCGCAGCCAGAACGTATGCGGTTGCCAGGGTATCCCCCGCGGCAAAAGCCCGATCGCTTAAAAGGATGGCTTCGTCGGCCCCCAGGGTCAGGGCCCAATCGAGGACCTCCTTGGCTTGGGGAGGCCCCATACTGATGGCCGTGACCTTGCCGGAGTGTTTCTCCCGAAGCCTCAGGGCCTCTTCGATGGCGTTTTCATCCACCGGATTTAGGATCGAAGGAACCTTCTCCCTCTGAATGGCTCCGGTCTCCGGATCCAGCGTGATCTCTGAAAAATAGTCCGGGTTCGCCACCTGTTTCACACAGACTACGATATTGAGCGACATGTTTTTGTTCCTCCGCTACCTCACATATTTGATGCACGCTTCACCACCGTGCGTAATCATTTCTCAAGGAGACCCAACAGGGTTTCCCATTTCAGGTTGTTGAATCCGAAGTGAATCACATGGATATCCGGCGCCAAGCCCTCCACCAGACTCCCTGGAAGATGGTTTTTTACAACAATACAGGTCCCTTTGGTAGGTTTCAGGACCTCATGGGCCGATTGAACAGCTTCTATCTTTTTCAAATGGCGTTCTTCCACATCCTCCAACTGATCCAGAAAATAGACCATCAGATCGGGCCTGCAGAATTGGTCGCAATCGGACACCAGTGACACATCCTCCAGATTCTCATCCACGTAGAGCAGCAGGTCAGGCTTCATTTCGGTAATTTCATGCTCCTCCATAAAAGACTCGATGGAAAACCACTCCCTCTTTTCGCTGTGAAAGGAGGCTTGCCAGAGAGGCTTTCCGATCTCGGTCCGAAAGGCCACGTATTTTTCAAGTTTTGCGCTACGAACAATAAAATCCGGAATCAAGAGAACTTCCCGTCTCCCCACCTCAAAACTCAGGACCTTTGTTTCCTCCGGAAAAGGGATGTTCTGTTTATTTTGTTCACGATGAAAGATCATCTGTTTTGAAGAGGGCTGGGGAAGGGGGACTTGGTAGACTTTTTCGGGATCGATGTTCTTGATAAAGCAAAGAACAAACCATTTGATATAGCCCATCTGATATAGATTTTGAAAAGACTCATGGACACTTTCTTCGGCCCTTTCTTCAAACTCCTCCGGCTCTATCTTTTTCTGAAGCAGTTCAAACAAAGGGTCAAACAGATCTCTAACGACCTGTTTCATAGGGTCGGACAAAAACCGCTCTAACTCTCCCGGCATCAGGACATCTTCGAGACGAAGGCGATCCGACAAATAATCTTCCACCTTCATATACTTGCTGCTTAAAAACTGCGCCTCGTCCAGCCAGTCCGAGTATTTTTCTGCAAGTAATGAAGCCCTCACCTTGTTGAATTTCTTATAGAAGGCGGGCCGAATGTTTTTTTCAATGCTGACGAGATCTTCCTTGATCACCACCCCGGGCGCATCTTCTATGAAATCGACCAATTCCCCATAAAGTTTCGGCCATAATTGCATCAAAACGGTTTCTCCTCATTCATAGTTGTATTGCAGGCCTTGGCCGAATTCCAGGGTACCGGGGATAAACCCGGCACCCTGAATTCGGTCGGCCCGACTTCAAGAATCAGAGCTGCATGAATTATCTACAATCCAACAGGGTCTGTTTGACCAGTCCCTTTGCGATATGGATTTTGTATTCATTCATGGCCAACGGTTTGGCACCCCATACTGCGGCTTCACCGGTGGTTTCGGCGGCCTCTTCATCCAGGGCCTTGCCCTTGAGATAATCCGCTGCCCTTGTGGGCACATAGGGTTTGTAGTGAACGGCGTTCAGGCAGATCTTTGCATCTTCTACCGTATCCCCGTTGCTCACCACCATGGAAGCACAGTTGACAATGGGAAAATCAATGGACTTGCGAATGGCGAATTTCTTCCACGAACTCTTCATACCCGCCACCGGCTCCGGGATCTGAAACCCGGTAATAAATTCGTCGTCATCGATGATCGTCATTTTAGTGGGATCCTTTTCAGGAAACATATCCGCCACGTCCAAAGTCCGCTTCGTGGTGACCGCCTTGGCCCCCAAAACAATCAACGCCGGCAGGGTATCGCTGGGATTGACGGCGAGGCAATCTTTCACATCACCGAAAATGGAGTGATACCGGTTGTCCCCATCGTCCGCGTAGCATTCGTCCCCACCCTTTCTGGCACAGGGAAATCGGTTGTTGGGACATCGGTAGTACCAGCATCGTGAATTCTGGCATACGTTCCCGCCGATGGTTCCCATTTCACGAATGTGGGGGGATGCGGTGTACCGTGCAGCCAGCGCCAGGGTCGTATATTTTTCCTTGATCATGGCGTTGTGCCCGATGTCCTCCAACCTGACCAGGGCGCCCAGTTTTAAGACGCCATCTTCTTCCTTCATCTCTTCGAGACCCGGAATATTTTTGATGTTGATCAAGGCCTCGTATGGTTTCTGAAGTATATTGTCTTTATAGAGCCCGATGACATCCGTTCCCCCGGCGATCACCTTGGCTTTCCCCTCAAACTGCGATAGGAGCGCTACGGCCTCTTCTATCGTTGAAGCATTAAAATGCTTAAACCTTACCATTTTAGTAGACCCCCTTTTCTTTGGCTTTTTGGATTGCTTGGATGACCTTGTTCGGTGTAGCGGGATGATCGTCGACCCATTCGCCGATGGCGTTATGAATGGCATTTGCCACAACAAAGGGGACCACCGTGGCACAATCTTCACCGATGCCCACCAGGCCGTATGGACCGTATCCCATCCCGGTCTCCACGAGGATATTCTCGGTCTCTCCGATATCCCGGAAGGTCGCCACCTTGTAATCAACCAGGTTGGCGTTTAGTTTGACGCCGGTCTTGGGATCATAAATCACTTCCTCTCCCATCACCCTTCCGGCCGCCATATAGGCGCCGCCATACTGCTGACCTTCGCAGGTCTCAGGGCTCAAAGCCTTCCCCACATCATTGACGTTGACGATTTTCTTGATGTCCACCTGACCCGTATCCGGGTCCACTTCCACTTCCGCAAAATACCCTTGTCGGCAGAGGCGATGTCGACCGTCCTCACAACCATATCTGCCCTGACGGTGGTAGGCCCATTCAAATAGAGGCGCCTGGGATCCGTTCTGGTTCAGGGTTGCCCTTTTCACGATCTCTGAAACGTGTGCCGAATTTTCGGGATCAGCCTTCACAAACACCATGCTGTCTTTGACATCCAACTCCTCCGGCTTGTGATCCGGGAAAACGGGTGGATATTCGATTTCAATGAGTTTCAGGGTCGTCGTTGCATACTCCAGCAACGTCTTCTTGGCCTTTCTGGCCATCTTTAAACTCACATACGCATCGGTACAAAGATTGCAAGAGCCGTCAGGGGTCATCATTTGGAAGCCGGTTTCTTCGAAAAACCGCCAGTTGACGTCCTCAAGTTTCAATCCCATTTCCTCCGCAACTATTTCACAATTAGTACCCATGGGGTTCACGCCGTCATCGGGTTTCTGCGCCAGGATGTCTACGGTACCGTCAGCGTGCATGATCAACCCGGCACTGGCCGATCCACGGTTGTCATCCCATTCGTGGTCCCAGGTAAATCCGATCCCATGCAATTTTCCATTGGGCAGGACTTTTTTGCCGGGTTCGTGCCATTTGTTGTCCCAATCAATGGCCGCTTTCCCCTTCTCAATGCACTCTGCAAGGCTGTCCCGATCAGGAAATCCATGATCTTTTTTGAATTTGGAAAGATATTCCATGTCCTTGCCTTCTACCCCGTCATTCTTCAAAGCAACTTCCGTGGGATCCAGTCCCGTGGCATCAGCCACATGGGCAAACACAGCGCTGAAACAGAAGGAATTGTGATTCTGTTCGCACCTAAACCACCACGCCGGAGCAAAGTTGGTCTGGGCTTCCACATAATTGAGCAACAGATTGGGAATTCGGGTGTTGTCTTCAAAATGGTCAATTCCGTACTGCCCCATCTTGGCAACGATTTGGTCGATCTTGACAGCCGTGATGGTGCCGTCGTCTTGAAAACCCACCTTGAAATGGGTGTTGGAATCGGCATCCTGCGATAGGCCGTAGAAATTCTCCCTTCTGTTGTATAGGGTTTTGACAGGCCTGCCGGTCCGCTTTGAGAGGATGGCACTGATCACATGGAACCCGTGGGTGTGGTGCATAAAGGGGTTTCCGCCGTGGCCGAAGTGACAACCCTGCCAGGGGATATGAAGCTTGATCTTGTTGAGCGGAATTCCGGTCACAGCACTCAGGAGGCATTTCCCATCGTACGGCTGCTGCTGATGGGCCCATATCTCCAGATTATCGCCTCTCCAGAGGATGACGTTGCTCATGGGTTCGCCATCCGCGGCTGTATAGGGGCGCCTGCGGATGTCAAACTGGATGACCTTGTCCGCTTCCTGGAAGCCCTTTTCCACGTCCCCATGTTCAATTCTTACTTTTCGAAGTAGATTGCTCTTTTCGTTCAACTCGGGAATAGCTGCTGGAGCGCCCGGTTTTAAAGATTCTATAGGATTCATCACCACGGGGCGCTCTTCCCATTCCACTTCCACCAGGCGGATGGCTTCTTCGGCTGCCTGAAGACTTTCTGCAGCAATGGCCACGCCGGAAGGGGCGCCTTCCCACCATGCAAACCCATCCAGAACCCGACCACCACCCTGGATCCACTGTTCCTGGGTCACAGCCAGCTCTTCCTTGCCATTGTAGAAGGCCTGCCCGTCGGAGGCCTGGTGTCCCGCATTGAACTTGGTGTTGGTACCAAGCAGAACCTTCCCTTCCAGTTCCGGATCATCGAACCTCAAGACGGCCCGAACTCCGGGGACGGCTTCTGCCTTTGTGGTGTCTACACTTTTAACCAGAGCATTGGCGTACGGGGAGGCCAGGATTTTACAAAAAAGCATCCCTGGAAGATTCACGTCCCGGGTGTACTGGGCCGTACCGCCTGCTTTTTCCACACCGTCCATTCGGGATACACCGCGCTTTCCCAAGAATTGAAATTTTTCGGGAATATACCTATCGCGAACCAACGGCTCGTGTTCCATGATTTTTAAATCTTCGGACATGTAGATCGCCTCCTTATGCTTTGAGCTTTTTGGCTGCTTCCTGCACAGCCCAAATGTGTGCTGGATATGTTCCGCAACGGCATATGTTCCCTTCGAGGGCAGTCGTAATGTCCTCTTCCGACGGGTCCGGGTTCCTGTCCAGCAAGGCCTTTGCGGTTATGACAAATCCCGGCGTACAATATCCGCATTGCATGGCATGGTTGTCGGCATAGGCCTGGATCAGCGGGTGTTCCTGACTATTGAGCTGTTCAATGGTTTCGATCGGATGGCCATCACATTCGATACCCAGTATCATACAAGACAAAACCGGCCTACCATCCATGATCACCGTGCAGGAACCGCAGGCGCCGCGGTCACACATCTCCTTGACCCCTGTCAATCCGATCCTATCCTGCAGGATTTCCCTTAGGGTTTCCTGCGGTTCAACCACGAGGTGGTGCTCGTCACCGTTTATCTGAAAGGTAACCAGCTTGGCACCGCCCTGTTCCTCTACGTTCGCCATAGTTTTCTACCTCCTTCGTTTTTTCCCATAAGTTGCTGTTGATGGTTCCCCAAGGTTAAAAAGCGAAAAATATGAAACCCAAGGATGTCGCTCCCTTACACACTCCTTAGTTGAATTAGGACAACCCATAACTGAAGTTGATGATATTCTGTGGGAAATGGGTTCTCTTGTAAATCCCCCGATGGGTGGAATTTTCATCCCCCTAAAGGGGGGATTTCGGGGGAACTCCTTGGCCAAGTCAGAAGGCCAACAATTTTTTTTCCGTGGCGACGCGAACCGCCTCCACACGATTGGCCACATCCAATTTTCTGAAAATGTGCTTTATATGGCTTTTCACGGTTTCACAACTGATGAAAAGATTATCCGCGATTTCCTTGTTCATCTGACCGGCCACCAGGTATTTCAGAACTTCCTTTTCTCTTGCAGTTAAAGGGGGATCAGGGGCATCCGTTTTTCCGGCAATGGCATAGTCCACGCTAAAATTGAGAAGATAGGGAGACAAGACCGGCTCGCCCTTACAAAAAAGCTCGATAATTTGAATCAATGCATCCACGTCAATGCTCTTAAGGACATAGCCGTCGGCGCCGGCAGACATGGAATCGCGCACATAATGGTCCTCGTCATGGGCGGACAGGACAAGGATTTTCAGTTCGGGAACGGCTTTTCGTAACATCCGAACCGCGCCGATCCCGGAAAGCCCCGGCATGTCCACATCGATCAATACGATATCCGGATCATCATTTAGAATTCTTTCGACTGCATTAAATCCGTTTTCAGCCTCACCCACCACTTCAATGTTTTCTTTCTGGTTCAGGCTCAGCCTCAAACCGCACCGAAACAGCGGGTGGTCATCGGCGATAAAGACCTTTGATGTTCTGCTTTCGCACATATATTATGGTCCTTAATTTCAGAAAAGGGTCATAAACCATTTCAGCCAATGCGCTGCCGTTTTTTAGGGGTCTTTATGGTGTTTTCTATGACGGTGTGCAAACGAAGCAGAATAGCCGGGGCGCAACTCTGTTGTTTACGATTGAAAAACGACAGACTTGAATATCCTGAGAGAAACGGGACCATTTGTAAATCCCCCGATCGTAGGAATTTACATCCCCCATAAAGGGGGTTTGAGGGGGATACAAAAAAAAGTAGAAAATTCTATGGCAGGGGATGCGGCAAAACGAAAACCTCGCTGGGCGGATCAGGCATTCAGTATTTTTTTCTCCGTGGCGACCCGAACTGCCTCGAGGCGATTGGTTACATTCAACTTCCTAAAAATGTTTTTTAAATGACTTTTTACAGTTTCACAACTGATAAACAGTCCATCTCCGATTCTTTTGTTCCCTTTGCCTTCCACGAGCTGTTTAAGAACCTCTTTTTCTCTTTTGGTTAATGGAATATCCAGGAAATCCGTTTCTCCTGCAGGAACTTGCTCCACCACCAGATTGAGAAGATAGGGCGACAAGACCGGTTCTCCCTTGCAGAAATGCTCTATGATCTGGGTCAATGCATCCACATCAATGCTCTTGAGAACATAGCCGTCGGCGCCGGCAGACATGGCATCGCGCACATACTGGTCGTCATCGTGGGCCGAAAGGACAAGGATTTTTAACTCAGGAACGGCTTTTCGCAACATTCGAATAGCGCCGATCCCGGAAAGCCCCGGCATGTCCACATCAATCAATGCAATGTTCGGATGATCATTTAGGATTCTTTCTACTGCTTTATATCCATTTTCAGCCTCACCCACCACTTCAATATTCTCTTTTTGGTTCAGACTCAGTCTCAAACCGCATCGAAACAGCGGGTGGTCATCGGCGATAAAGACCTTTGATGTTCTGTTATTGCACATGAATTATACTTTTTAATCCCCGTCCATTTTAAAATTCCATCCCCAGTGAATCAAAGCTGACTTTCGCCTTGGCGGGCAATGCAAAATAGAATCGGCTGCCGTGTTCTTTGGCGGTTTTTTCAAAAAAAATTGGCGATTTGACCCAAATAAAGCCCTGATGGGCCTCAACGGCCAGTTTGCAAAAGGCCAACCCCAACCCAACGCCGCTGGGGCTATTGGCACTATTGTATTTCAAGGTAGAAAATTTATGGAAAATGGTATTCTTGAACCCTTCTTTTATGCCGGGCCCCTGGTCTGATATCTCCGTCAACAAATATCGCTGTCCCGGTTCGGGCCGATGAATCTGAGTGTTATCACTGTTGTAATAGGCATCGCACAACATGCCGTCGCTGTTGGTCACATACCGGGTCATAACCTCTATTGTACCACCGTCGGGACTGCATTTTATGGCGTTACCCAGAAGATTTAGGAAAATGCGGATCAGTCGCATATGATCCCCCATGAAATTCAATGCATCCGGCGGCGGATCGTAGCGGATCAAAACTTTTTTTTCCGCCGCAATCAGTTCCACCTGATTAATGCTCTCCCGGACGATGGACCGCATATCCAGAATCTGTTTGCGAAGCCGCAGCTTTCCATTTTCGTAACGATAGATATCCAGGTAATCCATCACCATCCCGGAAAGCTGTTGAGTGGTATTCGTGGTCAGTCGTATCAGTTCCTCCTGCTCCGTGTTCAAAGGACCGAGAACCCCGTTGGCCAATAGCTGCATGGCTTTTTGGATAGAGAAGATGGGGTTTCCCAAATCGTGGGTCATCATACCGATAAGATCTTCTTTCAATTGTGCAATTTTCACTTCTTCGGACACGTCTCTAAGGACCGCCACATAAGATGATTGATTTTTTTCTGAACCGGTTCCGGTGAATTGCACTTGAACGGGAATGGTCTCGTCGGCGGCATTGACAATGTTGATGGAGGCTCTTGCGTGCCCCTTTCGATTCGCCAGGTCAAGGATTTTCTCATACTCACCCACAGATTCGTCGTTTGTTATGTATTTGGAGAAGTGTTGACCGATGATTTCGTTTTTTCTGAAACCGATGATCTCTTTGAAGGCATCATTCATCATGGAAATTCTTCCATGGGCATCAATGGATATGATGCCGTCCGAAACCCGGTTGATGAGCCGGTCCAAATAACGCCTGGACTGTTTGGAGGAGATATACTTACTCCAGGCCAGTTCGCTGATGGTACGGGTGACCACCTCCATAAAATCCACTATGGTGTTCAAGCGGTCATTGCTCACGATAGGGATTTTTTTAACGGCTTTCACATACCCGGGGATATCCGTGATTCCAATCTCGCGGGCGTGTTTCTCAGCAGTGGCATCATCAATGGGTCTATGCAGAACTTGCCCGCACATGAAAGTTGCGATATGGAATTTGCCCACAATAATGGGTGATGTACAATCAATCAAACCTGCATTGAGGCAGGGATAAATAAACCGTTTCTTCAATTTTGCGGACATCTCTCCGCCATACCGGTCGCTCTGGTAGCAACGACGTTTGCCTTCTTCCGTTGACCTGCAATAGTCGCTGCACAACCCGGACCAATTGTGTTGATCGCTTAAAGGTCTGCCCGCGGGATCCACGATAAAACTTGAAATACCGGTGATGGCCGTGAACCCAAGGAGCAACTCATCCAGTCTTTCTTTTTCAATCAGTTCCAGAAGAATAAAGTTGCCAGCCATACCAGTGCTCCAGTGCTATATTTTCATTTGAAAAAAGTAAATTCGGGAGTTCGTTCTCTTTCTCGCGGGGAATGTAAGGCACTATCACTCACATTATTGTATTATTATGTCAAGTAGGAAAACACCTCCATGGGGAGCTCACGAAAACGGATGCCCAATGGGAATTCCCTGTAGCTCCGCAATGGCATCGCTTTATGTTCCCGGTTGTTTCTCCGCATCCACAATCCACTTCATCACCCGGGGGATGGCCTCCGGATTTATGGAAACGGCATCCACGCCCACATTGACCAGCAGGGAAACCAGGGGCTCTGCATTGGCCAAAAGGCGCCCCCGCACCGTCACCGTCCCCCCCGAAGCCCGGCAGGCATCACGCATCTGTGTGAGCGATTCTTTCATGACGTCACCCGCCTCCCCCACCCCTGCACCGCTTTCCCGAACCCATCGCTGCAGTTTCCGGATATCCAGCGAAAAACCGTCGAATAGAGGGGCAAAATCACTTGCAAGGGTCCAATTGGACGCGTGGTCACAACACAGATAAACATGGAAATTTCCCTCTCCCCTTTTGAGCCCTTCTGTTTCAAGGACATCTAGAATCGTTTCAGCATCTTTTGGACATTCGCAGTAGGGCATCATGAGATGGAGGTTTTCAAACCCATGTTCATGGCGCACGCGCCTGAAGGCTTCGCACTCCAGAGCAAACGCCTCTCCGTATGGATCACTCAAATACCGGCGTGTACCTCGCAGGTCCGGCCCATGGGAACCATAGATATCTTCAAACTGGCTTCCACCGACCAATTGACGATATTCTTCCGACTCAAAATTTGTGGGTCGCACCACCACGGGATCGGGAAGTCGGGATGCGACAATTTTCGCCAGGCAAGCCGTCAGCCGGTTCACAAAATATTCTTTTGGATCCCGGTATCCTTCCGTCAGCGCTTCTATGCGGTACTTGTCTTTTCGGTTGAACAGTTTGTCCCAATGAATGGCCGCCAAAGGGTGAATCATGATGACATTTTGATAAATATAATCCATTCTCACAAGCCCGATACCCCGGCATGGGAGCCGCCACCACTGGAATGCCGCGGCATCGCTTGCAATATTGATCACCACATCAAGGTCCGTGTACGGCACATCCCGAAGGTGGTAGGTTTCTTCAGCGTATTCCACCGCTCCGTCATAAACAAAACCGTGGTCCCCTTCGATGGATTGGACCGTCACCTCCTGGCCATGGGTTAACTCCTGGGTGGCGGTAAGGGTTCCCACGATCCCCGGAATCCCGATCTCCCTGCAGATGAGGGCCGCATGGGAATTCCGGCTTCCGAAATCGGTCACCAGGGCCTTGATATTTTTCTCCTGCAACGTCCCCATCCAGCCAGTGTTGGCCTGCTCCGCCACCAGGATGGTGGCGTCATTCAACTGGTCAACCTCTTCAAAGCTGTTAATCAGAAAAACCTTTCCCCTGGCAATCCCCTCGCCGATGCTGATGCCTGTCAGGATTTTGCGACCGCGCTCTTCCAGTCGGCAGAGGGAAAGCGCGGCATCCCGTTTGAAACTGTCCGTAACGGGTCTTGCCTGCGTTATGAACAGTTCACCTGAATCGCCGTCCATGGCCCATTCCATATCCATGGGCCGGCCGTAGTAATCTTCAATCAATACCGCCCACCTTCCCAGCATCAGGATTTCATCATCACCCAATACCATGCCGTACCGCTCTTCACGGGTGGTGGATTTCGCTTCAATCCCACCCCCCGTTTTGAATACATATTTTTTCTGTTTAACACCGATCTGTTTTTCCACAACAGGGTTACCGCCCTGCCCGCCCAGGAAAAGCTTGTACACCCGGTATTCGTCCGGGATGGTCTCGCCGGCCACATCGCTCTCGCCCAAGCCCCAGGAAGCGGTCATCATGACCATATCCGGAAACCCCGTTTCCTTGTCGATGCTGAACATGACGCCGGCTTTTTCAGAACGGACCATGCGCTGAACCGCCACACAGAGGGACGATCCGAGGTCATCTATGCCCATTTTTTCCCGGTAACGAATGGCTCTGTCGGTAAAAAGGGACGATATACAGCGGCGACAGGCCCAAAGCAGGTCTTCTTCACCCTGAATATTCAAGTGGGTGTCCAGCATCCCCGCAAAGCTGGCGCCTGGTTGGTCTTCGGATGTGGCGCTGCTCCGTACCGCAACCGCCAGTGAATCGTCCCCGTAACGGGCGCAAAGATCCCGGTAGGCTTCTCTGATGGATGAAGATACGGCTTCGGGGAAAACCCTTTTTAAGATGAGCTGCCGGATATTTTTCCCCACCTGCCCCAATTCCAGCCGATTTTTCCGGTATTCCCACAAGCTGGATTCAATCTTTTCTTCCAGGTCGCCTTCCCCCATAAGGCACCGGTACGCTTCAACGGTTGTTGAAAATCCATTGGGAACACGCACCCCCGCATTTGAGAGTCCTTTCAGCATTTCACCCAAGGAAGCACTCTTTCCGCCCACCTGATCCACATGGTCATAACCCACATCCTTCAAACGTCTGACATATGGGTTCATTTCAAATCTATTTGCGTTCATTTTTCCTAAATATTCCAATATTAAGGTTGAATTCCAATCATTTTAAATGGGGAGTATAGAGTCATCATAAATATCGGTCAAGAAAGAAAGAAGAAACGCCTGCTCATCGATTAAATTTCATTGAGCAAATGCGCATTTTTTGATATGAGTGCCTTGCGAGTGGTATTAGGCCCTTATCACCTTGTCTTCTGTCACAGAAAACAAGAAAGTTGGCAGTTATCAGTTGGCAGTTGTCAGTAAAAGCCTGCTGGTAATAATCTATTCTCAATTCTCTGAAGGAGGCTTCTGAATGCCGATCGATCCCTTCTGTTTTGAAAATAAGATCTGACAACTGAAAACTGCGGCTATGCCGCGTTAGACTGCCCATGATGTGTTTTATTTTTCTTAAACAGAATTAATGTAATTATGCCTATTTTTGAGTATGAGTGTCAAACTTGCATGCGCCAATTTCAGCGCATCGTTATGAAAGCTGAAGAAGCTGAATCCTTGGTTTGCCCCAATTGTGGAAAAACCGAACTCAGAAAGCTTGTTTCCAGGGTGGCTTACCACCAGTCGGAAAATGACCGGATTGACAGCTACGATCCTTCAGCGAAACAAAGTGACGTTTTCATGAAAGATACCCGAAACATCGGACTTCATGCCAAAAAGCGCGCCCGGCAAATGGGTGTTGATTTGGGCAGCGGTTTTGACGCCAAAGTGGAAAAGCTGAGGACCGACCCAGGGTCTGTGATGGACGGCGGCCAATAGAGGAACCCCCAAGATGCCTAGAGAAGGCGATGTGGTACTGATTTATCACGAAAACAACCCGACTGTTTTCGCCCGTGTGGAAGATATCAGTCCCGACATCAAAAAGGACTGGTATCACATCACCCTCTTGCTGCTCACCCTCCCCACGCAGATGGTGACATGGATTCTCAAAGATGTCTACATTGAAGGGGAAGAATTTACCATGGGCGGACAACCCATGAGACTGGAGGCAGTCAAAAAGGTCATGCTGGAAGAGGTGAAAAAACAACCCATAAAAGACGATGCACTGAAAACCCCTCAAAAACGGGGCGACGTTGTCCCATTCAAGAAACCCTCAAAGGAGATCCCTAAATAGATCCATGACCAAAATTTACATATTCCTTTTTCGGGCGGTTCTCTCTGCCCTTTTCGCCGTTATTGTTTCCCGGCTCTTCTTTCAGGATGCGTCCTTTATCAAGGTCGCGGGCATGGGCGTTGGACTGCTGGGTTTTAGCTATCTATTTGAACATATCAGAAAAAAAGATAAAGAAGGAGGAGGATGATGAAACAAAAACAATTTGTGTACCCATTTGGCAAAGGGGACGGAAAAAACAAAGAACTCTTAGGGGGAAAAGGGGCCAATCTTTGCGAGATGACCCAGATCGGACTCCCCGTACCACCAGGCTTCGTCATCACCACCGAAGCATGCCTTTTCCATCTGGAGCAGAAAAAATCCGGTCTTAACCCGGAATTGTCTGACCAGATCCGGACTGCCATGGAGGAGCTTGAAAAAGAGACGGGAAAAAAATTCGGTGACCCGGAAAACCCCCTGCTGGTATCGGTCCGGTCCGGCGCCGCCATGAGCATGCCGGGCATGATGGATACCATCCTGAACCTGGGGCTCAATGAAGCATCGGTTAAGGGCCTGATCAAGATTTCAAAGAATGAACGGTTTGTATATGATCTGTACCGAAGGCTGATCCAGCTTTTCGGAAACATCGCCCTGGACATTAAAGATGAAGATTTTAGTATTATTTTCGACAATATAAAGAAAGAAAATAAAGTAGAAGAAGATGTTGACCTGGATGCGGCAGCCCTTAAGAAAACCTGCAAGAGATTCCTGGATGTGGTGAAAAAAAAGACGGGCAAGCCCTTTCCCCAGGATCCTTACGTTCAATTGAACATGGCTGTTGAAGCGGTATTCGGTTCCTGGATGGGAAAACGGGCCATTGATTACCGGCGAGAGTTCAAAATCACCAAGGATATGGCCAACGGAACGGCCGTGAACATCTGCACCATGGTTTTCGGCAACATGGGAAATGACAGCGCCACCGGCGTTGCCTTTACCCGCGACCCGGCCAACGGTGAAAACCGCTTCTTCGGGGAATACATGATCAACGCCCAGGGAGAAGACGTGGTGGCCGGTATCCGGACCCCTCATCCCATCCGGAAATTGCGCAGAGAGATGCCGGATGTTTATCCCGAACTGGTGAAATTGCGGCACACCCTGGAAAACCACTACCGAGAGGTCCAGGATCTGGAGTTTACCATCGAAGACAGGAAACTCTACTGCCTTCAGACTCGAAGCGCCAAGATGAACGCCGCAGCCCTCATCAAAACCTCCATCGACATGGTGAATGAGGGACTCATTTCCGAAGAAGAGGCCCTGTTGCGCATTCAACCCGATATGCTGGAGCAACTCCTTCATCCACGACTCGATCCCGAAGCCAAAGCGGATGTCCTGGCCCAGGGGTTGCCGGCATCCCCCGGTGCTGCATCGGGGAAAATGGTTTTTGATGCGGACCGGGCCGAGAGTAAGGCAAAACTGGGAGAAAAAGTGATCCTGGTGAGACAGGAAACCAAGCCTGAGGACATTCACGGCTTTTTCGCCGCCCAGGGAATTCTCACCAGCCGGGGCGGCAAAACGTCCCACGCCGCAGTGGTGGCACGAAGCATGGGGAAACCCTGCGTATCAGGCTGTGAGGCCATTGTCATCGACGATGCCTCCCGTGAAGCCGTGATCGGCGGAATAACCCTCAGGGAGGGGGAAATAATCACCGTCGACGGCACCACCGGAAATGTTTATGGTGGCAGCGTTCCCACCATTGAACCGGAATTTGTGGAAGACCTGCTGGTACTGCTGGAGTGGGCGGATGAAATTAGCGAACTGAAGGTCATGGCCAATGCCGACACCCCGGACGGTGTTTCCAAAGCCAGAAAATACGGCGCCATGGGGATCGGTCTATGCCGGACAGAAAGGATGTTCAACCAGCAGGAAAGACTTCCGGTGGTCCAGGAAATGATCTTGGCGGAAAACACCTCCGATCGCCAGGCGGCCCTTGACAAACTCCTTCCGTTTCAGCGAAACGATTTTAAAGAAATCTTTCGCCTGATGGATGGATACCCGGTAACCATACGCCTTCTGGATCCCCCCATTCACGAATTTCTGCCTTCCGCAGACGAAGTCATCAGCGAGATTAACAAGCTCGGTGAGTTAAAGCAAACCATTGAAGGGATGTCGGATCTGCCTGAAACGTTACAGCTAATCGATCCTGAACTCCACGGCCGTTATGCGGCCAGTCTAGAAGCCATGCTGCAGGGTCTGCAGGAATTAAAATCCAAACACCTGGAAGGGCCCATGATTGAAAACAAAGAACGGATGCTCAGGAAGGTCAGGGATCTGACGGAGATCAACCCCATGCTGGGCCACCGTGGTGTCAGACTGGGCATTACCTACCCCGAGATCTACGCCATGCAAATCAGGGCCGTGCTGGAGGCCGCTGCAGAGCACCTCCGAGAGGGCGGCCGGGTGGCCCCTGAAATTATGATTCCCCAGGTATGCACCCTGAAAGAACTCAAATGGGTTCATGGCTATGTGACCAAAATCAAAAAGGAAATCGAGAAGAAATTTACTATCTCCATCCCCCTTGAATTTGGAACCATGATAGAAGTTGTCCGGGCCTGCATGCGTGCGGGCAGGATCGCGGAGCTGGCCGAATTCATGTCTTTCGGCACCAACGACCTGACCCAGGCCACCTTCTCTTTTTCCAGGGAGGATGCCGAAAACAAATTCCTGCCCCTCTATGAAGATCTGGGCATTCTTCAAAACAACCCGTTTGAAGTCCTGGATATCAAGGGGGTTGGCCGACTCATGAAGATGACGATCAAGTGGGCCAGAAAAACCCGGCCCGGAATGACAGTGGGCATCTGCGGTGAGCAGGGCGGACATCCTGAATCCATCCGGTTCTGCCATCACATCAAGATGACCTATGTTTCCTGCTCACCCCCGAGGGTCCCCATCGCCCGGCTGGCTGCGGCCCATGCCAAAATCAAGGAGAAGGAGTTCGTTTTTGATTAATTGACCGACCCTTTGAACAAAAAAAGCGCCGGTCCCTTGGATTCTATTCGAATCAATTGGGAACCGGCGCTTTCTTTCGATGACGCTCTTATCCCTCTTTCCTGCGCTCTTCCTCGCTTCTAATCTCGCGCCGGAGCAGTTTTCCCACTTTGCTTTTGGGTAGCATATCCCGAAACTCGATATACTGGGGCACCTTGTAGCCGGCCAGCCTTTTTCGGCACCACTTGATGAGATCGTAACCGGTGATGCCTTTTACGTCCTCTTTCAAAACCACAAATGCCTTGATGCGCTCCCCCACCTTTTCATCGGGAACGCCCACCACGCAAGCGCCGATGACCGCCTGGTTTTCCTGCAACACCCCTTCGATTTCCGAAGACGATACCCGGTACCCCTTATGCTTGATGGTGTCTACGGTGCGGTCCACGAAATAGTAATGACCGTTCTCGTCCATGGTCAATACGTCGGCGGTCCGGTAATAGAGAAGGCCATCGATTTCCACAAAGGCTTCTTTGGTTTCTTCCGGCTTGTTCCAATAGGCGCTGACCATGCGGCCCGAATGAACCAGGGCCTCTCCCTGCTCACCGGAGGCCATGGGCTGAAGGGTAGCCGGGTCCACCAGCTTCAGGGTTTTGCTGGGCACCACCCGACCGATGCTCTTGGGAGGATTCTCCAGGTCGGTGGGACACATGGTGACGCCGCCGCAGGTCTCGGTGGCGCCATATCCCTGGTAGATAGGCCGACTAAACTTTTTAAGCCACCGTCTGCTGGTCTCCTCCGGCAACACGTCGCCCCCGTTGAAAACGTAGCTCAAAGAAGAAAGATCATAAAAATCGATGCGGTCATGATCCAGGATCATTCGGTAGAGGGTGGGAACCCCGATCAATGTTTTGGCTTTGAGCCGTTGTATGGAATCAAAAATAGCATCCAGGTTCACCTTGGGCATGAGAATGATGGCGCCGCCCACCAGAAGGGTGCTCAAAGCACAGGTCTGGCCCAGGATATGAAAAAGCGGTGCCGTACCCAAAACCACATTTTCCGCCGGTTTGAACAGGGGGTCGCAAATGGAAATCTGCTCGCCGGCCGATTCCAGGTACAACCCGTGGGAGATGGGAACGCCCTTGGGGAATTTGGTGGTACCGCCGGTGTAAATAATTTCCGCCGTGTCTTTGCCCTTCTGGGTGAGGGGCGGCAAGGTCTTGGCGCCAGGGTTTCCTTTGACCATATCACCAAACCAGTAGGTGTCGTCTTCACGGGACACCTTCCCTTTGGGCACCCGGTCAAAAGTCCAGCCAAAGAGCTTTTTCCATCCCGGCAAAAGGTCCGTGAGTTTTACGGCAATCGCCTTTTTGAGGTCGGTTTCGGGGATTGCCTGTTTCACGTAGCCGAAATTGGTATCGGAACAGACAATGTGTTTCGCGCCGCTGTCATTGGCGATATAGACCAGGTCATGTTTCGTATAGATGGGTGTGATGGG
>JAERTK010000128.1 GCA_016844935.1 Desulfobacteraceae bacterium
GCGGCAATGCGGGAAACCAGCGCTCCAAGCCCGCTGGAGTCCATGAACTCCGTTTGTTCCATGTTAATGACCAGACAGGTTTTTCCCTCGTCTACCAGACGATTGATCATTTTCCTGAAGTCGTCCGAAATGTTTGCCTCCAGCCTGTCGGGCCCCTCTACGATCACAACTCTTCCATCCGGTGTTTCAGATGTGACAAACTCCATGGGAAAAACCTCCACAAAAGGTTTCGAATGATCCGGTTTTCATCATGTTGCCTTTTAAAAACAGTCAATCAAGGCACTTCAATCAGGGATCTTGAAGACTGAACTGCGCGAACTGTGCTGCTATTGGGACGCGCAATCCGAGGGATCTCCACCCAGTTTTGCAAGGCTGTGATTTAAGGCTGGCATTACCACCGACAGATTTTCGCCGGCGCCCTTCGGGCTTCCCGGAAGGTTAATGATAAGCGAGGCTTTCCGGACACCGACCATGGCTCTCGAAATCATGGCGTGTGGTGTTTTTTTCAGGCTTTCCGCGCGCATGGCCTCGGCCATGCCGGGCACCGGGTAGTCAATGACACTTTCCATGGCCTGAGGCGTCACGTCGCTGGGGCTTAGACCGGTGCCCCCGGATGTGACGATGAGGTCAAGATTGTCTTCATCCACCCAGGCCATGAGGGTCTCAGAAATTTCTTGAAGCTGGTCGGGAATGATGTGTCTTCGAACCACCGAAAATCCCTCTTCCTCCAGCATGCGCTGGACGGTTTCCCCGCTTTCATCTTCCCTTAAACCTGCGGCCCCCTTGGTGCTGATGGTGAGAACGCCTGCCTTGATGCCGCTTTCCATTATGGGCCTTTTATTCCTCAACCTGGGCTGCGGCGACGACCTTTTCCGTTAACTGGGCCGGCAGTTCTTCGTAATGCGATTGTTCCATCAAAAATGTCCCCCGGCCGCCACTGATTGAATTGAGGTCCAGCGCGTATCTCAGGACCTCGGACATGGGAACCTGCGCCATGATGATCTGGTATTTTCCTTTGGCGTCCATGCCCAGGACTTTCCCGCGACGGCCGTTGAGGTCGCCCATGACATCTCCCATAACTTCCTCGGGAACGGTGATTTCCATTTTCATGATGGGTTCAAGCAGAATGGGATTGGCCCCTTCCATGGCCTTTTTAAGACACATCCGAGCGGCGATTTTGAAAGCCATTTCCGAGGAGTCCACATCGTGGGATTTGCCGTCGTAAAATCTGACTTTCAGGTCCACCACCGGGTAACCGGCGACGGCCCCGCTGTCGAGGGACTCAACAAGACCTTTTTCCACGGCGGGGACAAAATTTCGGGGAACGTTCATGCCGGTCAAATCTTCCATGAACTCAAAGCCCGAGTCCAGTTTGAGCGGCATGACGTCGAAGTGGACTTCCGCGAACTGTCCTCTGCCGCCGGACTGCTTTTTGTGACGGTACACAACCCCCTTGACGGATTTTTTGATGGTTTCCCGGTAGGGCACCTTCACCGGGTTTAGATTCACTTCGACGCCGAACTTTCGATTCAGCTTTTCGCATGCAATTTCCAGGTGGATCTGACCCGTGCCGGATAGAATGACTTCGCCCGTGGACTGATCCCGGCCCAACTTCAGGGTGGGGTCCTCCTCCAGAAGTTTGGCAAATGAGGTAAAAACCTTGTCCTCGCTCCCCTTGACCTTGGCCACTACCGCATACGAGATAACCGATGGCAATCCTTCGGTGGGTTTGTATATGATGGGATCGCCGGCGGAACAAAGGGTATCGCCTGTGACGGTTTCCTTGAGCTTTGCCATGGCAACAATATCTCCAGGGCCGGCCGTTTCGGTAGGTTGCTGTTTTTTCCCTTCAAGGATCAGGAGCTGGCCGATTTTTTCCTTCACGTCTTTGGTCGCATTGTATACGGTGGAATCTGAGGAAAGGGTGCCGGAGAAAACCCTGGTGAGGGTCAGCTTACCGGCAAAGGGGTCTGCGACGGTTTTAAAGACGAGGGCGGAAAAAGGCGCGTCCACAGCGGGGGCCCGCTCGGTTTCTTCATCGGTTCCCGGGACAGTCCCTTTCCTCGGCGGTCTTTCATCCGGGGATGGAATTCCGTCCACTACCAGGTCCATTAGTTGGGGGACGCCGATATTAAGAACCGCGGAACCACACAAAACAGGTGTAACCTGACCGGATTTAATCCCCTGCATCAGGGTTATCTCGATTTCCTTATCAGTTAATTCCTCCCCTTCAAGATATTTTTCCATGAGGTCGTCATCGACTTCCACCACGTTCTCTATCATCATTTCACGCCACTCATCGGCTGTGTCTTTCAAGTCTTCCGGAATGTCCGTGGTTTCAAAGGTGCCGCTGCCGTCCATATTGTAAATGTAGGCTTTCTGTTTGATGAGGTCCACGACGCCCGAGAAGTCGTCTTCTTCCCCGATGGGGATGGTGATGGGGGTTGCTTTGATTTCAAATGTCTGGCTCAGGGTCTCCAGTGTCTGGAAAAAATCGGCTCGTTCACGGTCCATTCGGTTGATAAAAACAATCTTTGGAAGTTCCATTTCCTCGGCAAAGGCCCAGACCTTCTCTGTTCCCACCTTTACGCCCGCGGTGGCATCAAGTAGGACCACGGAACCGTCGGCGGCCTGCAGGGAAAATTTGGCATCGGAAAGGAAATTGTCGTCCCCCGGGGTGTCGATAATATTGATGGTGTGTTTCTTCCAGGAGCAATGGTGAAATGCGGTGGTCAGGGTGGATTTTCGCTTGATTTCTTCCGGTTCAACATCAAGGTTGGAGGTGCCGTCATCCACTTTGCAAAGCCGGGTTGTGGCTTTTCCATTAAACAGCATTGCTTCCGCCAGAGATGTTTTTCCTGAGCCCCCATGTGCGATGAGAGCAGCATTTCTTAATTGTTCAGCCTTTTTTTCCATTTAGAACCCTTTCCTGATCAATTTTTATTGTGTTAATGGTTTGAATTTGTAACGATCCAGAGATAGACCTTTAATCGAGTCTCACCACTTCTTTCTTTATTTTTTGGTGTGCTGATGATGGAGCAGACCATTGAACAGCGTTCACAACCCCAAACAAGAGCAAAGACAACCTGCCAAAACACAAAAATTACATCAACCAGCAAAATAAAGTCAAGACAAGAATTCCGCTCAATTTTTTTAATTGCCAATCATAAAAAATGTGTTATCCTTAAAGATTATGAAATAAAGGACTCGATAGAAAGTATCTTTGTTGGAGAACGCTGGTTTGTTGTTAAAGGAGGCTATAGCGCTCTTTTTTAGGTACCTTAAGGATGAAAAAGGGTATTCAGAGCATACGATGCGAAGTTATCGGATTGACCTGAATCAGTTTTCATCCTTTTTGCGGTGTGAGGGTGCTGGATTCCAGAGGGGAAAACAAGGTGATTTTTCCATGGAAGAAATTCACAGCGCTGCAATCAAAAAATATGTGGGGAGCCTTTATGGTAACCTCAAACGCTCCACCATTGCACGTAAGCTTTCTGCGGTGAGGTCCTTTTTTGTCTTCCTGGAAAAGGAGGGCTTAATTACGGTTAATCCGGCCGTGGCAGTACAAAGCCCCAAACTGGGGAAGTACATCCCCAACCATCTTCCCGTAGACGACGTCTTCAGACTGATGGATTTGCCGGATCGTGAAGACCCTTTGGGTTTGAGGGACCTGGCTATTTTGGAGGTGCTGTATTCCTGTGGTATCAGGGCCGCCGAATTGGCGGGAATGAATGTTTCCAGTATTGATGCTGATCAACGCCTTGTGAAAGTGGCGGGAAAAGGCGGCAAGGACCGGCTGGTGCCCATCGGCAGGCAGGCTTTGAGGGCTGTAGATGCCTACCTGTCTGCAACCGGCGAGGTTAGGAAAAAAATCGCATTGGGTGGGCGTGGCGACCCTCTTTTTATCAATTTCCGAGGCGGGCGTTTGACAACCCGCAGCATTGGAAGAATCGTCAAGCGATATGCAAAGTCAGGAGGGTTGACGGAAGACATCAGCCCTCACAGCATGCGGCATACCTTTGCGACCCATTTGCTGGATGGCGGCGCGGATCTTCGTTCCGTCCAGGAACTTCTGGGACACAAGAGTCTTGCCACCACGCAGAAATATACCCATGTGAGCCTGAAAAGGCTCATGGAAGTTTACGATAAGGCGCATCCCCGAAGTGGGTGAGCTATGCGGAACAGAAAAGGATAGAAGAATGAGAGATGATGGGTGGGGTAAAATAAGAGCGACGACCGTTCTGGCTGTCAGGAAAAACGGTAAATGCGTCATGGGGGGAGATGGTCAGGTCACCCTGGGCGAAACCATCATGAAGCATAAAGCCTCAAAAGTCCGTCTCATGTATCAGGATACGGTGCTGGCTGGGTTTGCAGGGGCTGCGGCGGATGCGTTTAACCTGTTTGAGCGGTTGGAAGGAAAGCTGGAGAGCTACGGTGGAAACCTTGTCAGGGCCGCGGTGGAACTGGCAAAGGATTGGAGAACCGATAAGATACTTCGCAAATTGGAGGCATTGCTGCTGGCGGCGGATCAAGAGCATATGCTGATCATATCGGGAACCGGAGATGTCATCGAACCGGATATGAGCGTGGCGGCCATCGGTTCCGGGGGGCCTTACGCCCTTGCGGCTGCCCAGGCCCTGGCGGCGCATTCGGATCTGGGCGCGGCTGCCATCGTCCAGGAGTCCTTGAAGATTGCCTCATCCATATGTCTGTATACCAACGACCACATTACCCTTTGCGAGCTTGAGTGACAAACCGGGCAGAGGCATATGACAATAGAAGAGATTATTCACGTTTGAGTACGAGGTAAGAATGGAAAAGGCTGTAAAAGAAGAGATTATTTCCCAGAAAGTTCTGACGCCCAGAGAGATCGTGTGCGAACTGGACAAATACATCATCGGACAGGATCAGGCCAAACGTTCGGTGTCCATTGCTCTCAGAAACCGGTGGCGGCGGCAGCAGGTGGCGCCGGAGTTGAGGGATGAAATTGCGCCCAAGAACATTATCATGATGGGGCCCACCGGGGTGGGTAAAACCGAGATTGCCAGGCGGCTGGCCCGCCTCGCCAACTCGCCGTTTTTAAAGGTGGAGGCCACCAAATTCACCGAGGTGGGGTATGTGGGCCGGGACGTGGAATCCATGGTCCGGGACCTGTCAGAGCTGGCCGTTAACATGGCCAAGAAAGACGAGCAGGAAATTGTGGAATCCAGGGCCGCTGAACTGGCGGAGGAACGGTTGCTGGATATCCTGTTGCCCAAAAAAAGCGAAGAGTCTCAGGAGGACGAAGAGGGGGAAAAGGAACGGATTCTGGAGGTGGTTAAGTCTGACCGGGAAGGCATGCCTTCCACCCGTGATAAGCTGCGGCGCATGCTCAGAAGCGGAAAAATGGACAAGCGGTATGTGGACCTGGAGGTGAGCAACAGCAATATGCCCATGGTGGAGATCTTTTCAAGTGCCGGCATGGAAGAGATGGAATGCAACGTCAAGGAAATTTTCGGCAACATGTTTCCCCAGAAGAAGAAGAAACGGCGTGTCAAGATTCCGGAGGCCATGGAGATCCTGTTCCAGGAGGAGTCCCAGCGCCTGATTGATATGGACAAAGTGATCGAAAAAGCGGTTCGCATCACCGAGCAAAACGGCATTATCTTTCTGGATGAACTGGATAAGGTGGCGGGGAACGGTTCTTCCCACGGGCCGGATGTTTCCCGCGAGGGGGTTCAGAGAGACCTGCTTCCCATTGTGGAAGGGTCCACGGTCGCCACCAAGTACGGCATGGTCAAGACAGACCATATCCTCTTTATCGCAGCAGGGGCATTCAACGTCAGCAAACCGTCGGATTTGCTACCGGAGCTTCAGGGCCGATTTCCCATTCGGGTGGAATTAGATTCCCTGACCATGGAAGACTTCGTGCGTATTCTTTTAGAACCTAAAAACGCCCTGATTACCCAATATGAAGCGCTTCTGGCAACTGAAGGGATTGATCTGATTTTCGAGGATCCGGCAGTCCATTCAATTGCCGAAATGGCCAGCAAGGTCAATGACAGCATGGAAAATATCGGGGCGCGCAGGCTCCACACGGTCATGGAAAAACTGGTGGATGAAATATCCTTTGAGGCGCCGGATATGACTGAAAAGACCGTTACCATTGACAAGGCCTATGTGTCTGAAAAGCTGGAAGGTATTCTTGAAGATGAAAATCTGAGCCGGTACATCCTATGATCAGCCAAAAAGACAGAGCCAAGATCCTGATAGAAGTACTGCCCTATATCAGAAGATTCAATGGGGCCACCATTGTCATCAAATATGGCGGTCACGCCATGGTGGATGAGCAGTTGAAGCAGGAATTCGCTCTGGACGTGATTCTCCTGAAATATGTGGGTATGAATCCCGTGGTGGTTCATGGGGGGGGACCGCAGATCGGCGATTTTCTCAAAAGGCTCTCCATCGAATCAGAGTTTGTTGACGGCATGCGGGTGACGGACCGGCAGACCATGGATGTGGTGGAAATGGTGCTGGTGGGGAAGGTAAACAAGGAAATCGTCAGCCTGATCAACCAAAACGGCGGCGTAGCCGTAGGCCTTTCGGGTAAAGACGGGAATCTGATTTCAGCCAGGAAAATGAAATACATGCGGAAAAGGGGTGAAGATCCGGTCCCTGAAATTATTGATATGGGCATGGTGGGGGAGATTACGTCCGTGGATACGGCCCTCCTGTTAAACCTCATGGACAAGGAATTTATTCCGGTTATCGCACCCGTGGGGTCCGGGAGCAAGGGAGAGACCTACAACATCAATGCGGATCTGGTTGCGGGAAAGGTGGCGTCCGCCCTGGGAGCCCGGAAACTGGTGCTCTTGACGGACACTGAAGGGGTGTTGGACGAAAAGGGGGATCTCATTTCCACCCTGAAAATAACGGAAGCCAAAGAGGGCATTTCCAGCGGGATGATCAAAGGGGGGATGATTCCCAAGGTGAACTGCTGCCTGGAAGCGCTCGGGGAAGGGGTTGGCAAGACCCACATTATCGACGGGCGGGAGCCCCACGCCATCCTTCTTGAGATCTTGACGAAGATCGGTGTGGGGACCGAAATTGTGTAGTAATATTAGGAATCAAATGTTTGAAAGGATATCATCGATGGAAAAGGTCCCTGAAACGTCATCGACCATAAAAAGGGCGGACCAATACATGTTTCAGACCTATGGCCGGTTTCCCATCACACTGGTGAGGGGGGACGGTTGCCGGGTCTGGGACGATGAGGGACGGGAATACCTCGATTTTGTGGCGGGAATTGCCGTTTGTTCTCTGGGGCACAGTTCACCCCTGGTGCAACGTGCGTTGCAGGAGCAGGCCGGAAAACTGGTTCATGTATCGAATCTTTACTATACGGAACCCCAGACGGATCTGGCCCAGTTGCTGGTGGAAAATTCTTTTGCGGATCGTGTTTTTTTCTGTAACAGCGGGGCTGAATCCAACGAAGCCGCCATCAAACTGGCACGCAAATATTCCATGGAAAAATTCGGGCCCGAAAGGCATGTGATTATTTCCATGATTAACTCCTTTCACGGCCGCACCATGGCCACCCTTTCCGCCACGGGCCAGGAAAAGATCCGGACGGGGTACGACCCACTGCTCAAAGGGTTCCGGTTTGTGCCCTTTAACGACATCAAAGCCCTTGAGAGGTCAATGGGTGAAGATGTCTGCGCCGTCATGATGGAACCCATACAGGGGGAAGGCGGGGTGGTCTGCCCTGATCCCGGTTACCTGGAAGGGGTGCGGGCCCTTTGCAGTGAAAAGGGCGTTGCCCTGATTTTTGATGAGGTTCAAGTGGGAATGGGGCGCACGGGAAAGCTGTTTGCCCACGAGCATTATGGGGTTACGCCGGATATTATGACCCTAGCCAAGGCCCTGGGGAACGGACTGCCCATCGGCGCCATGTTGTCCACTGAGGAACTGGCACAGGCCTTCGGACCGGGGAGTCATGCCACCACATTCGGGGGAACCCCGCTGGCGACGGCGGTTTCAAAGGCGGTGCTCAAAAGTCTTCTGGATGATGGGTGGGTGATGCACGCCAAGAATATGGGGGATTACTTCAAGGCGGGGCTTGAGAAGCTTTCTCAAAAACACGATGTTATAAAAAATATAAGGGGGTTAGGGCTTATCATTGGCGTAGAGCTTGATGTGCCCGGTGCCCCCGTTGTGGAGGCCTGCCGGCAGAAAGGATTCCTGATTATTGGTGCGCAAGAAAAAGTTCTCCGGTTTGTGCCCCCTTTAGTGGTTAAAAAGGAAGAGATTGATCTTCTGCTGGAAGCGCTCGATAACATATTCAAAGACATGGAGATGAAACGTGGCTGATAAAATTGAAAAAATTGTCCTGGCGTACTCGGGTGGTCTTGACACGTCCGTAATCCTGAAATGGCTGAAGGAAACCTACCAGTGTCCTGTGGTGGCTTATGCCGCTGATCTGGGTCAGGGCGAGGAACTGGAGGGCATCAAGGAAAAAGCCTTTGCCACCGGGGCCGATGATGTGGTGGTGGATGATCTGAAGGAAGTGTTTGTAAAGGATTTTGTTTGGCCGGCTTTGAGGGCCAACGCCATATACGAATCCAGCTATCTGCTGGGAACCTCCCTTGCGAGACCGCTTATTTCAAAGAGGCAGGTGGAAGTGGCGCACGAAATGGGCGCCAATGCGGTCAGTCACGGGGCCACCGGAAAGGGAAACGATCAGGTGCGGTTTGAACTGGCCTATATGGCGCTCGATCCTGCTCTTCAGGTTATCGCCCCCTGGAGAACATGGGAGTTCGGGGGACGGGAAGACCTCATGGAATATGCCCGTTCGAGGGGCATACCCGTTCCGGTGACCAAGGCAAAGCCGTATTCCAGCGATCGGAACCTGCTGCACATCAGCTTTGAGGGGGGGATTCTGGAAGATACCTGGGCTGAAGCGCCCGAAGACATGTTCGTTTTGTCCGTCTCGCCGGAAGCGGCGCCCGATGAACCCACTTATGTGGAAATCGCCTTTGACAAAGGAAACCCCGTGGCCGTTGATGGAAAAGAGATGTCCCCTGCGACGCTTCTGGCCCATATGAACGAACTGGGCGGCAGAAACGGCATCGGCCGCGTCGATATGGTGGAGAATCGTTTCGTGGGCATGAAGTCAAGGGGTGTCTATGAAACCCCAGGCGGCACCATTTTGAGAGCGGCCCATATTGCCATGGAATCCATCACTGTGGACCGGGAAGCCATGCACCTTCGGGATGCATTGATTTCCCGATATGCGGAGATGGTTTACAATGGGTACTGGTTTTCCCCGGAACGGGATATGCTGCAGGGCCTCGTGGATGCTGCCCAGAAAAATGTGTCCGGCAAGGTGCGGTTGAAACTTTACAAAGGGAACTGCATGGTGGTGGGGAGGAGGTCTGAGTTGTCCCTGTACCACGAGGATTTTGCGACCTTCGAGGGGGATGAGGTTTACAACCAGAAGGATGCCGAAGGTTTCATCCGTCTAAATGGCCTGAGGCTCAAGATTGCGAGCCTGTTGAAAAGCTAAACCGAGGACTTCATATGACGAAAAAGGTTTGGGGGGGACGATTCAGTCAGGAACCCGATGCGCTGGTCAATATGTTCAACGCGTCCATCAGCTTTGATCGGCATCTCTACGCCTACGATATCGAAGGCAGCGTGGCCCACTGCCGCATGCTGGCAAAGCAGGGCATTATTTCGGATGAAGATGCCGGTGCCATGCTGGTGGCTTTGGGAGAGATCAAGCGGGAACTGGACCACGGCGGTTTTTCTTCAGATGACGATTATGAAGACATCCATACCCTGGTGGAGAAAGCCATGGTGGAAAAGGTGGGTGCCCTGGGAGAAAAAATCCACACGGGGAGAAGTCGAAACGACCAGGTGGCCCTTGATACGCGGTTGTACGTGCGGGATGCGGTTCAGCAGGTCATGGTTTCCATAAGGGATTGCCAGCGAACCATTCTTCGGCTGGCCGAAGATAACCTCACCGTACTCATGCCCGGTTACACACATCTTCAGCGGGCCCAACCCGTTCTTTTAAGCCATCACCTGATGGCCTACTACGAAATGTTAAACCGGGACTATGCCCGGTTTGAGGAAAGTCTGGGTCGTGTGAATGTGATGCCTTTGGGCAGTGCGGCTCTCGCTGGAGCAACATTTGACCTGGATCGGGAGATGGTGGCTGAAGAGCTGGGGTTTGACCGGATCTCCAGAAACAGCATGGACGCCGTGAGTGACAGGGATTTTGTTCTGGATTTTCTCTACAACGCATCCGTGGTGATGATGCATCTCAGCCGCCTGAGCGAGGAACTGGTGCTCTGGTCCACCCAGGAGTTTGGTTTTGTCGTCATATCCGATGCATTTTCCACCGGCAGCAGCATCATGCCGCAAAAAAAGAATCCCGATCTGCCGGAACTCATCAGGGGGAAAACCGGCCGGGCCTACGGGCATCTCATGGGTCTGTTGACCACCATGAAAGGGTTGCCTCTGAGCTATAACAAAGACATGCAGGAAGATAAGGAGGCGCTGTTCGATTCAGCCCACACGGTTCAAATGTGCCTTAAGGTGATGGGGAGCCTTCTGGGGGAAGTCTCTTTTAAGCCGGATACGCTCAAAGCGGCTACGGAGAAAGGGTATCTGGTGGCAACGGATCTGGCCGATTACCTTGTGGGAAAGGGACTCACTTTTAGAGAAGCCCATGAAATTGTTGGAAAAATGGTTGTTTTGGCCATTGAAAACAAGCGCGAACTCCATGAACTTTCCCTGGAAGAGATGAAGACCCACAGCCGTCAGATCGAAAAAGACGTCTACGCGTGGCTGGAGCCCCAATTAACCGTGGGCAGGAGAAACATTACCGGTGGAACCGGTCCTGAAGCCGTGAAAAGAGAAATTGAGAGGGCAAAACAGCAGTTGAAGCCTGAAGGTGAATGACAGAAGACAACAGGAGAACACCCGGGGGTTGTGCGGGTGAATGATGGGTTTTTAATTGAATGAGGCTTAGGGTTTTGAGGCAGACACCCATACGGCTGTTGTTTTTTTCGGCAGTCATCTTGATGGTTTTTTCCGGATGCGGCGTAAAAGGGGATCCGTTTCTGACAAAGGAGAAGGTTTTAACCGTCAGGGTGGATCAACTGGAAGGGGCCTGGGAAGAAAGATCCCTGGTACTGAAGGGGCTCATTCAGGGAGATGATAAGTCCCCCTCACTGATAACCGCCTGCCGGGTCTATTATGTCTGGTATGCAATGGACCGGCCCCCCTGCGAGGGGTGCCCCATTGAAATGAAAAATTTCAGGGACATTACCGGGCCGATTATCACTGACGGTCAATTTGAGTGCCGACTGCCGGTGTTCAGACAGAAAGGCATCTGTTTTATCGCTGTGCGGCTTATGGAAAAAGAGGGCGTCCTGGGTCCTTCATCAGGCAGAATAAAATTGATTTCTGATCTGTAATTTTTTAAACTCCGAACATACCCAACCAAAAAACCTACAATCGGGAAATTCATGCATCATTTTCATTACAAAAAAAACGAACTGTATTGTGAAGATGTTCCCATTGCATCCATTGCAAAACGTGTGGGAACGCCTTTCTATGTGTATTCACATGCAACGCTGAAACGGCATTTTGATGCTTTTGACGGCGCTTTTTCAGATGTGAAACACCTGACTTGTTATTCCATGAAATCCAACTCCAACAAGGCGCTCCTGGCACTTTTTGCCGGCCGGGGCGGTGGTGTTGATATTGTGTCGGGAGGTGAACTTTACAGGGCTTTGAATGCCGGCGTGGATCCCGGAAAAATTGTTTTTTCTGGGGTAGGAAAGAGCGTGCAGGATCTGGAATATGCCGTATCGTCACAGATCCTCATGTTTAATGTGGAGTCCCCCCAGGAGTTGTTGAAGCTGAATGATGTGGCCCTTCGTTCAGGTCAAAAGGCGCGCATTTCCATCAGGGTCAACCCGGATGTGGATCCCAAGACCCACCCCTATATTTCAACGGGTCTCAAGGAGAATAAATTTGGCATTGGGGTTGAGGAGGCGCTTGGACAGTATGAGAAGGCAACCAAGCTGGATGGTTTGGATGTGGTGGGTGTATCGTGTCATATCGGCAGCCAGCTGACCCAAACGAGCCCCTTTGTTGACGCTCTGAGGAAACTGAAGGAGCTCATTGCTCAGCTCAAAGACATGAATATCTCAATCCGCTATCTGGACCTGGGCGGGGGTTTGGGGATAACATACGACAGTGAAATGCCGCCTCAACCCAGCGAATACGCCCGGGACATTAAATCAGAGCTGGCTTCAACGGATTGGACCCTGATTCTGGAACCGGGGCGCGTTATCGTGGGCAATGCCGGCGCGCTGGTCACAAAGGTGCTTTACGCCAAGACCAGCCATGAGAAAAACTTTTTCGTGGTGGACGCGGCCATGAACGACCTCATGCGGCCAAGCCTGTACGGGGCCTACCATGGTATTCAGCCGGTCAAACGTAACCCCGGCGAAAAGCTGACGGCGGACATCGTGGGGCCCATCTGTGAATCCGGCGATTTTCTGGCCAAGGACAGGCAGGTGGAGCCGTTGGCGCCGGAAGACTTGATTGCCGTCATGAGTGCGGGCGCTTACGGTTTCAGCATGTCGTCCACCTATAATTCGAGGCCCCGGGTGTGTGAGGTGATGGTCAAGGAAGACCGCTTTGAGATCATTCGGCAGCGGGAGACCTTTGAGGATCTTGTGCGAGGGGAATCCATCCCCGATTTCCTGACGGTGGGTTGAGATGGATGATACCCGGAGCGGAGCGAAAAATGGAACCCATTGAATTCTGGAAAATGAGCGGCAGCGGTAATGATTTCATTCTGGTTGATAACCGGAATGAGGTTGTGGCGGAAGAGGACATGGGTCGTCTGGTGTCGCGGTCCTGCCGCCGCAGGGAATCCGTTGGGGCCGATGGTGTCATATTTGTGACGGATTCAAAGAAATATGATTTTGGATGGCGGTATTTCAATGCAGATGGTGGGGAGGTGGAAATGTGCGGTAACGGCGGACGATGCGTCTCCCGTTTCGCCTATTTAAAGGGGATCGCCGGTTCCGAAATGACCTTCGAAACGCGTGTGGGCCCCATCTCCGCACAGGTGGAGGGCCGTGTGGTCAAGGTGCTGATGCCAAAGCCCCGAAACGAGATAATGGATGTGGAAGTTGAATTCATGCCCGGGTGGCGAACATGTGATTTTGTAAATACCGGGGTGCCCCATGTGGTGGTTCAAGTGGCGGACCTGGAAAATCACGCAGTTACGGACCAGGGTCGCCAGATTCGCTACCATCCACGGTTTTCCCCTGAAGGAACCAATGCCAATTTTGTGACCCGTATGGGCCCTGATGAATTGGCGGTCAGAACCTATGAAAGGGGGGTGGAAGACGAAACCCTGGCATGTGGAACGGGGGCCATTGCCTCTGCTTTGATGGCATCACGCCGCGGCACGGTGGTGTCTCCGGTTAAAGTTCGCACCCGGGGCGGTGAAATTTTGATAGTCCACTTGAACAACGAGGGTCCTGATGCGGAGACCGGTGAACGGGTCTGGCTCCAGGGGAACACATCCGTAATCTACAAGGCGACGCTTCATGGTGAGGCTTTGTGATCGTTCGACGTGTTCCGAGCAGTGAATTCGAAACAACCAGAAAAGGAGATTTCTCATGTTTGAAGGCTCTATCGTCGCAATTGTGACCCCCTTTAAAAATGGGCGGGTGGATGAAGACGGCTACCGCAAACTGATTGAATTTCAAATTGAAAATGGCACCAGTGCCATTGTTCCCTGTGGCACTACCGGAGAATCGGCAACCCTGAATGTGGATGAACATGCCAGGGTGATCGATATTGCTGTGGAGGCAGTGAATAAACGGGTCCCCGTCATTGCCGGCACCGGCGGGAACAGCACCAGCGAGGCTATCGCACTTACCAGGCATGCCAAGGAAGTGGGGGCGGATGCGACCCTTCAGGTGACGCCTTATTACAATAAACCCACCCAGGAGGGCCTTTTTTGTCACTATGAGGCGATTTTGAAAGCGGTCCCCCTGCCGCAGATCCTTTACAATGTGCCGGGAAGAACCAGCGTGAACCTGTTGCCTGAGACGGTGGCGCGCCTGGCGAAATTCCCGGAGGTTGTGGCCATCAAGGAAGCCTCGGGAAATGTGGGACAGATGGCGGATGTCGTTCGCATGGCAGGGGAAAACATCACCCTGCTTTCTGGTGACGACAACCTGACCCTGCCGGTGCTGGCCATTGGCGGGAAAGGGGTGGTTTCCGTTGTGGCCAATATCGTTCCCCGGGACAATGCCGATCTGGTAAAAGCCTGGGGCCAAGGGAAAACAGAGGAGGCCAGAAACCTCTTTTATAAAATTCTGCCCCTGTGCAAAGCCATGTTTTTCGAGACCAATCCCATACCGGTGAAAACCTCCGCCGCGTTGATGGGGTTGATTGGCGATGAAATGAGGTTGCCCATGTGCCCCATGGCGCCTGAAACCCTGGAAAAGTTAAAAAAGGTGCTTACGGATTATGGCCTTATATGAAGTGCAAAACGCAAGATACAGGATCATGGAGGTTAAGACATGACTAGAATAACGGTTGCGGGGGCCGCCGGTCGTATGGGAGAACGAATTATTCACATGATTCACCAGAACCCTGAAACCGATCTGGCAGGCGCCTTTGAACATCCCGACCACAAGAGTGTGGGTGAGGATGCGGGATCGGTTGCTGGAATTGGTGAACTGGACGTTAAGATCTGCGGGTCTCTTGATGAGTCTGTCAACGGAGCGGACGTATTGATCGATTTCACCTATCCCGAAAGTACCCTCGAAAATGTGCGAGGCGCTTCTGAAAAGGGGATCGCCACGGTCATCGGAACCACCGGGATTCCTGAAGAGGGTGTTTCGGAGATCAAGGCCCTTGCGGGAAAAATACCATGCGTCATGGCCCCCAATATGAGTGTGGGCGTCAATGTTATGTTCAAAATTGCAGGAGAAATGGCGCGAATCCTGGGCAACGATTACGATATGGAAATCCTTGAAGCCCATCACCGGCTCAAAAAGGACGCACCCAGTGGGACCGCCATGCGGCTGGGACAGATCCTGGCAGAGGCTGTGGACCGTGATCTCGAAAAAGTCGGGGTCTATGGCCGAAAGGGAATGATCGGTGAGCGAACAGATGAAGAGATCGGCATCCAGACCTGGCGTGCCGGTGATATTGCGGGAGAACATACGGTTATGTTCGGCGGCATCGGTGAGCGGCTGGAACTGGTGCACCGGGCCCATAATCGGGATAATTTCGCAAGGGGTGCCGTAAGGGCCGCACTTTGGATTACCGGACAGCCGGCGGGGCTGTATGATATGCAGGATGTGTTAGGGCTTTAGGCAACTATACTGTGAGGTTAATGATGGAGAGATTTGAAAAGGCCGAACGTTTAAAACAGCTTCCCCCTTATCTGTTCAAAGAGATTGATCGGAAGAAAGCCGAGGTAAAGGCCAGGGGTGTGGATATTATTGATCTGGGCGTGGGTGATCCGGACCTGCCGACGCCTGAGCATATTATCGGTGAAATGAAGCGGGCAGTGGATGATCCTTCAAATCACCAGTATCCATCCTATTCGGGAATGAGTGATTTCAAGGAAGTTGTGGCGCGTTGGTATGGGGATCGGTTCAACGTGGATCTGGATCCCGGTTCGGAAGTGGTCTCCCTCATCGGGAGCAAAGAAGGCATTGCGCATCTCCCGATGGCTTTTATCAATCCGGGCGATGTGTCGCTGGTTCCCAGTCCCGCTTACCCGGTTTACAATATCGCCACCCTTTTTGCCGGCGGTGAGTCCTATTTTATGCCCCTTCTGGGTGAAAATGATTTTTTACCTGACCTGACCGTCATTCCCGAGGATGTGGCGGATCGGGCCAAATTGATGTTTATTAATTACCCAAACAACCCCACTTCGGCGGTGGCCGACCTGGATTTTTTTCGCAGGGTGGTCTCCTTTTCGGAGAAGCACGGGATTTTGGTGTGCCACGATGCAGCCTACACGGAGATGGCTTTTGATGGATATAGGCCCCCCAGCTTTCTGGAAGTTGATGGCGCCAAAGAAGTGGGCATGGAGTTCCATTCCCTTTCCAAGACCTACAATATGACCGGTTGGCGGATCGGTTTCGCTGTGGGGAATTCGGAGGGGGTCGCGGGGTTGGGCGCCATAAAAAGCAATATCGATTCTGGTGTTTTCCAGGCGGTTCAAAGGGCGGGGATTGAGGCCATCTCAGGTGATCAGGCCTGTGTGGCGGAAATGAACCGTATCTATTCAGGTAGACGGGATCTGATGGTTCAGGGCCTCAGGGAAGCCGGGTTTGACGTGGATCCGCCTAGAGCGACTTTTTATTTGTGGATTCGGGTGCCTGGCGGATACACCTCTGCATCACTGGCTACGCGTCTACTGGAGGAGACAGGCCTGGTGGTCACGCCGGGTAACGGTTTCGGCGAACCCGGGGAAGGGTATTTTCGCATTGCTTTGACCCAAAACCGAAAAAGGCTTGGGGAGGCCATTGAACGATTGAAAGGTTTGAAGTTCTAGACATTTCAAAACAGCTTGGACCAATGGAAACTGCTTACATCGGTATTGGATCGAATATCGGTCATAAAATCGATAACTGCAAAATGGCCATTTCCCTGATGGGACGACTGGCGGGGTGTTCAGTTAGGTTACAGTCGCCTTTCTACCGAACCGAACCGGTAGGTGTTGAAGGACAAGATACTTTTGTAAACGGTGTTGTAAGTTTGGATACGGTTCTTTCAGCCGTTACACTACTCAAACACCTTCTTAAGATTGAAACGGATATGGGCCGGGTGAGGCGGAAAAAGTGGGATGCAAGGATCATCGATCTGGATATCCTGCTGTTTGGCGCCCATATTATTAATGAGCCTCATTTGATTGTTCCTCATCCGCTGATGCAATTGAGGCGTTTTGTGCTGAAACCCCTGTCGCAGATCGCACCCGACGTGGTTCATCCGGTTTTGCGCCGATCCATAAGGGAATTGGCCGGAGTGCTTTCCGAGGATGGGCAGGCGGTGGAAATTTATGAGAGGTCTTGAATGCTGAAACTGCTGTTTTTTGGAGCTCTGGCTTATTTCGTTTTCCGTTTCGTCCAGAAAGTGCGCTTATCGGGTGGCGGGAACAACGGAAATGCCCGTTCAGGGCCCGTCGATGAGATGGTTCAGGACCCCAATTGTCTGACCTATATCCCGAAAGGCAACGCCATCAGAAAATCTGTAAATGGCGAAACCCATTTTTTCTGCAGTCAGAAGTGCGTTGATGAATTTCGAAACAAGAAGTGAAAGTTTTGTGGTATATAGGACGCGGGATGATGAATGGTATTCATCTGCGGTGAATTTTAACTTGGGCGTTTTTCTGCCTTTCAGATGCCGGGCTGACCGGAGCGGGAGACATGTATGAAGTTTTTTATCGATACGGCGAACATTGATGAAATTAAAGAGGCCAATGATCTGGGTATGGTCGATGGTGTTACAACCAACCCCAGCCTGGTGGCCAGAGAAGGAAAGGAGTTCAAAGGACTGATTAAGGAGATCTGTGCGCTTGTGGCTGGCCCGGTGAGTGTTGAGGTGGTTAGCCTTGAGGCAGGGAAAATGGTTGAGGAAGCGCAGGATCTGGCGGGCATGGCAGATAACATTGTCATCAAGGTACCCCTCATTGAAGAGGGCCTGAAGGCGGTGAAAGTGCTGACCGAAAAAGGGATCAAAACCAATGTGACCCTTTGCTTTTCACCGGTCCAGGCTTTGATGGCCGCAAAGGCGGGGGCAGCCTATATCAGCCCTTTTGTGGGACGGCTTGATGATATCAGTTTCGTGGGAATGGACCTGGTTGAGCAAATCGCCACCATCTACGAGAACTACGCCTATGATACGGAGATCATCGTCGCCAGTGTGCGAAACCCGACCCATGTGCTGGATGCCGCCCTGGTCGGGGCCGATATCTCCACCATTCCACTGAAGGTTATCCGGCAGTTGATCAAGCACCCCCTAACCGATATTGGTCTGGAGAATTTTTTAGCGGATTGGAAAAAACTGGGCTAAAAAAGAACTTCAAAAAAAAGGGCCTCTGGGGAGCCATGGTGGTTATGATCCTTTCCCTGTGTTGCCAGGGGCCGGTTTTTGGGGAAATTTTCCGTTATGTGGATAAAAACGGCGTCTGGCATTTCACCAACCGCAAAACCGATAGCCGTTACCGGCTTTATATCCGTTCGGGAAACCGAACGGTATCGGAATATCTGGTGGAGTACAGCGGTATTGTAAAGAAAGCTTCCGATCGCTTCGGGATCGATATCCATTTTATCAAGGCGATTATCAAGGCTGAATCAGGTTTTGATCACGAGGCGGTCTCAAAAAAGGGCGCCAAAGGCTTGATGCAGTTGATGCCGGGGACGGCCAGCGACATGGAGGTTCTGGATCCCCACGATCCGGAAGAAAACATCGTAGGCGGCACCCGGTATTTCAGCCTGTTGCTCAAGCGTTTTAACAACAATAAAACCCTGGCCCTGGCAGCCTACAATGCCGGTCCGGAAAACGTGGAAAACTACAAAGGGGTTCCGCCCTTTCCGGAGACCCAGGCGTTTGTCCAAAGGGTGATGCGCTACTATCGGTCTTATAAGAAAACGGGTGACTGACGGTTTTCATTTTTTTATTGACAAACCAGTCTGATCGGTTATAATCAAAAGTTATCTCACAGTTGTGTTTTTCGCTGTGAAAGCAGAACGGCAAAGGGCCGACCGAACCGAAAGTACCCGAGATTTTGCAGCGTTTTTTGTTGACAAAGCAGCTTGGTTCTGTAGAATAGCCTGACTTTGCGGGAATAGCTCAGCTGGTAGAGCTCCACGTTGCCAACGTGGTTGTCGCGGGTTCAAGTCCCGTTTCCCGCTCCATTAAAAGGCGGCATAGCCAAGTGGCTAAGGCAGCGGTCTGCAAAACCGTTATTCACCGGTTCGAATCCGGTTGCCGCCTCCAGAAAAAACTAAAAGGACTATAAGTGAAAAACTTATAGTCCTTTTTTTGTGTTTGAAAAACTGTGGCCGAAAATAACGGTTGGGCAATTATTATCCCATGTTATTTAAATACTGCTAAGAATTTTATCGTACCCCATGATAAAGTATGCGCTTTTGTATACAGGCTCACTTTTACCCAATCTTCGCATAAACCAACTATAATTAACCCAAGGCAAGCCTCCGGCTGTACCGGAGGTGCTTGACTTGGAATTCCAGAGCGTTAAACCCTTAGTCTTGAAATCCAGATGGCTTTATTTCTGGAAGGTCTGGCTGTGTGTTCGAAACTGTCATCGAAACTTTTTGCCTTATTTCTGGAAGGGCTGGCTGTATGTTCGAAACTGTCACCGAAATTTTTAATGACTCAAAATTGTCATCAGTTACCATGATTTCAGTCGTACCTTCCTGTCCGCCTGTAACAACCAAATTCTCCCCATAGAGATTGACTTGAGCCACGTCTGTGTTATTTGAGGAAGCATTGTATGGTTGCGTGCCGCCACTTATTTTACAAGATCCATCCTGACCGGTTTCAAGATACAGATTATAAGGGGTAATATAAAGGTCATAGGTATGAGAGCCAATGGAAAAATGTTTTTTGGTTGAGAACGGACTTCCTCCCGTATTATTAACAGCGTGCAGAACGATGTTAAACGCAGCCCCGTCCCAGAGATCGGCAACAAAACTGGTTTGATTTCCGACATTCAACAGGCTTGAATAGTAATCGTGGGGGTAAGGAGAATAAGTCAGGTAGTAGCCCGTGGCTCCCGGTACAGGAGACCAGGAAATTTGAACTTGAGATGGGGTCGTTGTTATGTTCACATCAGTAGGCGCCTGCAATGTTTGAGGAGTGAAAACTTGCACCCGTGAGTTAGATGCATCAACAACGTAAACGTCGCTGCTGTTAACGGCAATGGATTTTGGGTAATCGAGCATTCCAGGAAGAAGACCAAATCCTCCAATTTCTGCAGCAAAAACCCCATTGGAAGTGAATTTCTGAATACGATGGTTATATCCATCAACTACGTAGACATACCCATTAGCGTCAACCGCAATACCCCCAGGATAATTAAACTGTCCATCTCCCGAGCCGGATTCCCCCCATTTAGTAACAAAACCCCCGGTAGAGGTGAACTTCTGAACACGATCATTGCCACTATCACCTACATACACATAACCATTGCTGTCCACTGCTACGCCATTTGGATTCTTGAAGTATCCATCATCTTCACCGTATGCATCCCATATATCAACGAGATTACCAATAGAATCGAACTTCTGGATATCGCTTTTGCTGGAATCAGCCACATACACATAACCATTACTGTCCACCGCAACATCAGATATATAAACAAACTGTCCAGCCCCGTAGCCGTATTCACCCCATTTTGTAACAAAATCCCCATTAAGGGTGAACTTCTGGATACGGTCGTCCATTGTGTCACCTACATAGACATACCCGTTGGTGCTTATTGCAATACCCGATGGATATCCAAATTCCCCGTTTTGCCAGGTATCGAGGCCCCATTTTGTAACAAAACCCCCATTAGAGGTGAACTTTTGGATACGGTCGTTATCTGTGTCAGAAACGTAGGCATAACCATTAACACCTAATGCTATGTCACTCGGGGCCCTAAACTGTCCATCCGACCAGCCGTATCCACCCCATTTAGTAACAAAACCCCCATTAGAGGTGAATTTCTGAACATCGTCTCTGCCGGAATCAGCCACATAAACATAGCCGTTCGGTCCTGCTGCAATACCCGATATATAATAAAACTGTCCATCTTCCGTGCCGGTTTCACCCCATTTCGAAACAAAACCTCCAACTGAGGTGAACTTTTGGATACGGTCGTTGCCACTATCACCTACATAAACGTAATTGTTTGTGTCTACCGCTAGGCCGGTTGGACAATCGAAGTATCCATCATCTGATCCGGAATGAGCCCATTTATCAACGAGGACTCCATTGGTAGCGAACTTCTGGATACGGTCGTTGCTGCAATCAGCCACATAAATATAGTTGTCTGGTCCTATCGCAATATCCGATATGGAATAAAACTGTCCATCTTCCGAGCCGGATCCACCCCATTTTATAACAAAAGTCCCATTAGAATCGAACTTCTGGATACGAGTATCACTACCGACATAAACATAACCATTGCTATCCAAAGCTATTTCGCCTGGGTAACGGAACTGTCCATCCAGATAACCAAAATCACCCCATGCGGTAATAAAACTCCCGTCAGAGGCGAATTTTTGAACACGGTGATTGTTTCTATCCACCACATAAACATTTCCATTCGCATCTATGGCTGTATCTCGCGGAAATTCAAAGTAATGCGGCCATGGTGATGTACCCGGCATCATGAGCTTGAAACAGTATTCCTCTGACGCAAATGCGGTTGTTGACAACAAAGTTGCTACAAATGCAAGGATGGCGACTCCACTGAAAAAGCGGGATGACGCTGTTTTGTTTTGGATACTCATCTCACTTACCTCCTTTCCGAATGAAACTCTATTTAATACTTCGAACAGCTTTTACAAAATTGATAGCTTCAACTATCTCGTAGCGGGAGCTCTCATTCCGCCCGTAACCGAGAACGATCACCCCATCAGAAAAGTCCACATAATAAGCGGTTTCCGTTGCCTCATCGGCACTGCTATCTGCGCTCCAGCAGGTCTTTTTCGAACTCTCAAAAATAGGGTCCAAATACATTCCTGTCTTCTCATGCGCTTTTGTCATCAACGAAGATAACTCCTCAAGGGTTGGCAAACGCCAGTCATCATGAGCAGCAAATTTATCATCGTTCAGATCAGCAATATAGTTTTCAACCTCGAAGTAATTGCGTTTAGAGGAAGATCCCCCCCTTTCCCACATCAGGCCGGTCGAATGGTCCGTAACTGTTCCGTCTCTATTATCTGAAAAGTTCTTGAGAAAACCACCTTTTTCATTCAATTTCTTGGAATAGAAATTGTGGTGAAGAATCATTTTTTCAATATCTGATTCATCCATTCGGATGGGCTTACGCCTCAGAACTGCCCTTACTATCTTTTCAGGATCTGATTTCTTGGGGGCATAGGCCAATTGAAGATTTGTGGGCACCTTTATCTTCGGCACATATACCTCATTTTGGGTTTTTGCTGTTTCTGTCCCCTGCTGAATACTTTTCTTAATAGGTTTTGTTTCTGGTTTCTTTGGTGCAAGGGTCAATTGAAGATTTGGGGGCACCTTTATCCTCGGTACATATACCTCATTTTGGGTTTTTGCTGTTCCTGCTTCCTGCTGAATACCTTCTTTAACAGGTTTTGTTATGGAAGTTTTTGAGCCACTGGCTGCAATCCCTTTTTGTGATATTAAAAGGGGTTCTTCCTTCTTCGCATTTGCAGGCAATCCGCTCTCTTGCTCCAAGGCGATGTTGTCTTTTGACTGAATAACTTGTTTCTGGTTTGCTTTGAATTTTGTGTTTCGTTCCCTCCTTAGTTTTTCAAGCTCCTGTTCCAAGGCTTTTCGCTTTTCCGCCTGTTGTCTTAGCCTTTCCAGTTCTGCTTGCATGGCCTTTCTTTTCTGAGCTTCCTGATCAACCTTCTCCTTTGAATGGGTTAGCCTGGCTTCATATTCTTTTTCTCGCGCGGCGGCTAATTTCTCAATGGTCTCCCGTTCTTTCGCCAGCTTGGCAATCTGCCTTTCCAATGCCTTTCTTTCCTGAAGTTTCTGGTTTGCTTTAGATTTTGCCCCCCGCTCCCTTTTTAGTTTTTCAAGCTCCTGTTCCAAGGCTTTTCGCTTTTCCGCCTGTTGTCTTAGCCTTTCCAGCTCTGCTTGCATGGCCTTTCTTTTCTGAGCTTCCTGATCAACCTTCTCCTTTGAATGGGTTAGCCTGGCTTCATATTCTTTTTCTCGCGCGGCGGCTAATTCCTCAAAGGCTTCCCGTTCTTTCGCCAGCTTGGCAATCTGCCTTTCCAATGCCATTTTTTCCTGAAGCGTCTGTTTTCCCTGCTGAGGAGCCTGCTGCTGCGTCTGAACCAGCTTTTTCATTTCCACAAGTAACCGGTGTGTCTCTTTACGCTCGGCCCGCAGTTGCTGAATGTCTTTGTTAACCAGGTCTTCCCTTTTGAAAGTGGACTGTTCCCGGTTTTTTTGTTTTTCAAGGGTTTTTGGCGGTATAAAGATGAAATCCCCCTGATCCAGGTTGGGGTTGTTGATCTTGCCGTACTGGGGGTGCTGTTGCCTGCGGGTGTAATTGACAACATTGTCTGCCAGGTACATGCCCATCTCGCTGCCGGTAATGTAACCATCGCCGGTCATATCCGCCGCTCCATCCAAGCCGATCAAGAAGCACCGTTTGAACATGCTCTTGTCGGGCACCTGTTCATTCTCATTACCGGCGGTAATGTATTGCCGCACCGGCAAAGCACTTTTTTCGGTAATATCAACGGGCATAGCACGAACCAGTGAAAACAGTGCACCTGAAAAACAGGAATCAAAAAGCATGAGCACATGTTTGGATTTCATGCGTAAGGAGACAGATTCGATATCCCGCATGCTAACTGCATGGGTGTCAAAGCCCACTGGATCTCCCTTTAAAGGGGGACAATCTTTGGGAATGATGTAGCCCATCTTGGTGCCGTCAGCCATAGTCTCAGTTTCGCCATGACCCGCATAATAAAAGAGAACTGCACGATTCGGTTCTTTGCCCATTTTGTAGGTCATTTCGCTTAGAATTTTTTTGAATTCACGGGACGTGGGATTGGTCACCAGCTTGACCTGAAACCCCATTTTGTCCAGTTTTGACGTCACCTCCTCGGCATCTTGAATCGCAAAAGGCAGGTCCGGCCATTTGTCATAGTCGCTGATGCCCACCACAAGCGCCCGGTAATCTTTGTAAAGGAACAAATCCTGCCCCTCAGGTGAAGCGACCGTAACACCACGAGTGGCCGCAGGCAGGTCTAAAGGGCTGGCCAGAGCTATTGTAAATGCGGAAAGAATGATAAAAAGGCTGACTCTTTTCATAAAGTGCTTATATCATACTGAAGATGTGAGCCACGACAAATATCAATGGATCACAGGTTGCACCTCAAGGCAGTTTCTCATGTGTAAAAACCATACTATCCCGATATCATTAGAGCGTGGGGGCTGTCAAGCCCTACTAATAAAATAATAGTTATTTTTCAAAAAATATTTTACAATCTATCCTATTTTTCAAAGTTAAACAAAAAAATGATTTCCCCGTTTTTTAAAAGCCGTCGTGGAAATCTGAGAAGTTTTTTGATAGTTCTTAAATTAAAAAGGATTTTACGCTAGATTTTTTGACAAATTTGCCCTTTTCATCTAAAATCAACTGATCTTTAACTAAGAATGCTGACTCTTGGAGGAGTGGGGGATGGATAGGCAGGTCCAATTCATAATAATATTGTTAACTGTTTTTATTGTTTTTAGTTTCTCCCGAGGAAATTGTGCGGATAGCAAAAGATGTGAAGAATCTATTTTTCTGGAACAAAAGGCAGCGATAGAAGAAGATGTTGATTTAAAAGAAAAAATGTTAAGCCGAGCTGTGGAACTATGTCCTTCAAATGTTTTTGCATTAAATAATTATGCAGTAATAAAAGAAAAAAATGGTGAGATAAAATTAGCTGGTGATTTATATAGAAAGGCAATTGATATAGACCCAAACTTTGCAATTGCTTATGCCGGTTTCGGTGATATAAGATCAAAACAAGGCCGATATTGGGAGGCTGCAAGTGCTTATCAAATATTTTTAAAACTTTTGGAAGAAGAAAGAAAAAATGATGACCCATTAAATTTAGTTCAATATGCTCCTATTTACCAGTCAAAATTAGAAAATGCGCTGACAAATGCAAACGTTTCAGGCATTGCGACATCAGATGTAATCATCAAGAGTCTTTCTATCGTTTCATCAACTGAAAGTGTAAGAAAAACAAGGGGTATTTCAGTTGTGGCAAGAGCTAAACCGAATATTAACCTGAAAATTCTTTTTGATTCTGGATCATCGGAATTGAAACAATATTCTATGATGCAAATTGCTGAAATTGCCAATGCGCTAAAATCAAAGTCTTTAGTCAATAATAGTGTATTAATTGAAGGACATACAGATAATTTAGGAAGCGATCAATTCAATCTGAATTTATCAAATAAACGAGCAAAAAAGGTGAAATCGCTTCTTATTTCATTAGGCATTGATGAAAGCCGACTAAATACACAAGGATGTGGAGAATCTAAACCAATAGCTTCAAATGAAATTGAAAAGGGAAGGGCATTGAATAGAAGAGTAACAATTGTCAATTATGGCCCTGAACCCGTGAGCGAAACTGAATGAAATTCAATTTTCGGTTTGGATGCAAAATTTTTGCACCAAAAGTCACACCAAAATACTGTAAATCTGGAAGTATAAGGAATCCTACATAAATCCATAAGAATTTGTAATCGATAAGGCTGCAAGACAAAGGCAACAGTATTCAAAACCGTTATTCACAAGATCGAGTTCAGTTGCCGCCTCCAGGAAAAAATGAAAAGGGTCGTGAGCAAAACATTAGCTTACGGCCCTTTTTTTGTGCCTGAGAATAGTCAACTTATTTGGTCAGTGTGATGGCCATGAACCCCCTGTTGCTCCTTAAAATGTACAGTGTTATGGTATCTCCTTTTTTGAACTTTCCGATCTCTTTCAGATATTGATCCATGTCTTTCACATCCTGGTGGTTGATCTCCTTGATGAGATCGCCGGGCAGAACACCTGCTTCCTCCCCCTTGCTGTCCGGTTCAACACCCACCACCATGACGCCATTTTCGGCCTGAAGCCGGAACTGCTGAATGATTTCGGGGGTCAGGTTGGATACGGCAATGCCGAGGGGGTTCTTTTTCTGAACCTCCGGCGTCTGGGCGGCCAGCATTTTTTCGGGCCTTTTTCCCAGTTCAATGGTGAATTTCTTTTCAGTGCCACCGCGGAGGACCAGCAGGCTGGCCTCCTTTCCCACGGCGGACTCGGCGATGGTCCGGCTTAATTCACGACTGCTGTCGACTTTCTTCCCATTGACCGCCAATATGATGTCTTTGGCGCGAATGCCGGCTTTTTCCGCCGGATCACCGGGAAAGACTTTGGTGACCAGGACACCCGCATCTCCATCGACTCCGTAATAGGACTTCAATTCCTTGCTGAGATCCTGGATGCCGATGCCAAGCCAACCGCGGGTGACTTCTCCTTTGGCCTGTAACTGTTCTATGATCCCTTTGGCCATGTTCACGGGAATGGCGAACCCGATCCCCTGACCCCCTGCGATAATGGCCGTATTGATGCCCACCACTTTTCCGTCCATATTGAGGAGGGGCCCGCCGCTGTTGCCGGGGTTGATGGAGGCATCCGTCTGGATGAAGTCATCATACGGGCCCGAACCGATCACCCGGCCCTTGGCGCTGATAATCCCCACGGTGACCGTATGTTCCAGGCCGAAGGGGTTTCCGATGGCCATAACCCATTCACCCACCCTGACGTCATCGGAATTGCCGAACTGGATGGTCGGCAGGTTGCCATCTGATTTGATTTTGATGAGGGCCAGGTCCGTATTGGGGTCCCGCCCCTTGACCTCCGCATCAAACTCGCGGTCGTCTTTCAGGATCACCTTGATTTTATCCGCGCCCTCCACCACGTGATTGTTGGTGACGATGAAACCGGACTGGTCAATGATGAAACCGGAACCGAGGCTCCTCTGTTTGAATCCCTGATTGGGCCTGCCGCCGAAAAATTTTTCAAAAAAATCGCGAAAAGGATCATTTTGTCCATGGGGTCCACCCCTGAAATGTGGGTTCCCTTCCATGGTACGTTTGTCGTTTTTTTCCGAACGAATGTTGACCACGGCGGGACTGTATTTCTCGGCCAGTTCCGTGAAACTTTCAGGCACAAAGCGTACGTGCCTCTGATCCTTTCCGGAAGAGGCCTGGGTAAGCGGAATCGAATAGACTGTGACCAGCGCAAACAGGGCGGCCATCAGAAAAACCAGGTGCCTTCTCGCTGGTACCGATGAACGTTTTTTAGTTTTTGGCAATATTTTCATGGCGTACTCCTTTTCTAGGTTTTGTCCAAAGCAGGCTCTCGATTGCTTCCACTGATTGTGCCAATGGTGGATTGCGTTAGAGATGTCTGGGTTTGACGATTCCCGGCTTCAGGGAGGATTGCTTTGACCGCATCCGCCGGTATCCATCCGGATTGACCGTTTGACCCTTCAATAAATATATATCCTTCGTACGTTTTTGCCAGTTGAACCACGTTTCCATTTTTGACAGCGCCTGATTCGGCGGCCGCATCAAATGGCGACACCCGAAGCCGCGTATTTTCAGCGATGATGACCCCGCGGTTCAGGTTTGTGTATTGCAAAATTATGCCGGTTCCGCTCGTCACGAAAAGCAGGCAGCAGGCGAAAAACATCATTTTAAACGTAACCCCCCTGAGAAAGCCGGGGCGAATGCCGTTTACGAAAACCATCAGTGAAAAGGCACACAAGGCAATAGCTGCCGTCCACGTCCATCCGTTCAGGGTTAAGCCATTGAAAAAGGCCTTCCAGGATGCCTGATGGGGTGTCGCCAGACCGAAGTTTTTTCGCGCAAGTGCCAAGTTTCTTTCAATGCGGGCGCTTCCCGGATCCAGATAAAGTGCCCTTTCGTAGTTCAGTATGGATTGTCCAATATCATTTTTCATGTAATAGGCGTTGCCCAGGTTGTATAAAAGGGATGCGGTGTACCCCTGACGATCCAGGGCCCCCTGGTAACGGTTAATGGCCTGATCGTAGTCCCCCTTTGCATAGGCTTCATTGCCACGTGCAAAAAGATCCAGGTTTTTATCAGTCTCAAGCCCGGCACGGCCCTGGGCGCCCGTTTTCCCTGCAAGCGAAAGCAGTGCCATCATGCCCAAAGCCAGGGAAAAAATCAAGATGCTAACGCGTTTGTGGTTTTTAAGTATACCCATTTTTTCTCTCCCTGAAAATGAATTCCCCGGCGTGTCAGTTATGGGATGCCGGTTGGCTGTGATTCAAATTTTTCAATTCATGAACCACCAGATCGCGAAGTCTTCGCAGTTCCTCCGGACCAAATGACCGGCCTGAGTAAGCGGCGGCATCAGCGTTTTCAAACACTATTGCCATGCCTTCACCACTATTTCCCAAATGATGTTTGATTTCCGCCAGGGTAATGCTGTCAGGTTCCTGTCCCCAGAGTTCTCCCAGCCGTTCCTGCGAGGCCGTTCTGCAGGCATTGAAAAATGCTGTTGCGTCATGGGCTGTGATGGCCCGGTCCATTTTCTGGATTGACTGGTTTACTTTCTGTTTCACCTGTTTTTTTCGCATAAGTCCCGGATTGTTCAATCGATTTTTCTGCCGGCGGCTGAAAAATACCCCCAGGAAAATGGCGCCAATGGGAAACCCCTGTGCCCCCATGAACCAGGGATTTTCAAACAGCGGTCGCAGGCTGTTAACGGTACTTCCCATGGCCACCTGAATGGGCGCAAGATCGTTTTTGTGGGGATTATTTCCTTCATCCCCAACAGGATTTTCGAATTCGTGCGTGTTTCCTGCTGTTTTGGCGCCGGTTGAAGGTCCCGCCCCTTTCTTTTCAGCAGTTAAAATCAAAGGTATCTCCTGGGTCTTTAAGGTGACATATTTTTCCTTTTCCGTATCAAAGTAGGAGAAGGTAATGGGTGGAATGTTGTTGATGCTGCTGCTCATGGGGATAATGGCCTGTTCAAAATACTTTTCTCCGGTGTACCCCGTATTGTTCAGGGGTTTGAATGACGCCGAAGGCCTGTAGGTTTTCCATTCCTCGTCCATGTTCAGCAAAGGGGTGGAGACGCGGTCAAAATTTCCGGTCCCTTTGATGGTCATTTTGACGGTGATGGGATCTCCCACCATTGCTTTTCGGGGGGTTGCTGTGGCGGTCATTTTGAATCGGCCCACGGCGCCGGAAAAATATTTGGGCCGACCCATTTTCGGCAGGGGCAATACGCGAATTCTAAGCCGTGGGTTGGTCAGCTTCACCGATTCCTCACGAATATTCTGGAAAAAACCGTTGAAGAAATCATCATCGAAAAGGCCGCGGCCGAAGGGGTTACGGCGGCGGGACTGTTCCGGGATTCCCAGGGTTGCATCCAATTCCACCGTTACCGGGTGCTCTCCCTCTTTTACGGCGCTCGTGGCCGCGTACCAGGTCAGTACGTTGTAGGGAACCCCGTCCAGGACTTCTCGGGTCTGTCCAGGTTTATCCTTCAATTGGCCACAAGCGAAAGCACCGCCAGCAATGACCGGCAGTGATCTCAGGGTAGCCTGGATGCCCTGGTGGAAATAGGCTTTGATTTCCATGGGAAGCAGCTCTCCCACGTAAGCCCGGCCGGCCCGGGGAAGAACCCTCAAAAATGCTGGCTTTCCTTCTTCCCAGCTTAGGAGCTGTCCTTTTTTGATTGGACTGCCGGTGTGAATTGAAGCCCCGCTTTGAGAGGGTTGCCGGGGAGAGGGCAGGGCGTTACGCTTAGAATGCCGGGATGCCCCCTGGGCCACTTGCAGGGTGACCGGTCCGGATTTTTGAATTTTGCCATCGATGTCGGCTTGAACAGGGGGGATTACAAAATTCCCCGGGTGTTCCGGCTGAACCTGAAACAGATAACTTGTGGTAGCGGATACGCGGCCGTTAATGGATTGATATTGACTGCTTCGGCCCATGGAATAAAACCGAAGGCCGTCCACAGAGCTCAGGGCCGGCGGGCCCGCCTGTTCTCCAGACACCTGAACCACCAGGATGGCCGCCTCACCCATGGCGATACTTCCGGGTTCAATGGCCGAGGATACGTGTCCGCGGGAGGCTCCTGCGGCCCTGCTGCCGCTGGAAAAGAAAGCCACTGCCCCGGCTGCCAGAAGAAACATGGCGCCGGTTATTAACGCGCGCCGCAAGGTTATGACTTTTGCTCCCATGTTTGTTCTGGGGTGATCCATTACCAGTCCCTCCTTTTCTGATCTTCAGGCTTTCCGCCCATTCCCATGTTTTGAGCGGTCATGGGCATGGCTTTTTCGTCGCCCTTGAGAGAATCCAGTAAATTCTTAGCCTGTTCTTCCGTCATTTTCCCAGGTCTACGGCGTTTGGGAACTTTGGCTGTCCGTGTCTGCTCTTGCATTTTTGAAGGTTTCACCTGATTTTTTTTGTTAGATCCATGCGTTGCTTTTTTTCGGTCCGGTGTATTCTTTTGGTTTTTGCCGGGGTCGGATTTTGCTTGTTTCTGCTTACCACTGTCTGGCTTTTTTTGCTGCGGATCAGCTTTCGCGTTTTTGTTCTGTGGTTTTTTCGGTTGTTGACCTTTTTTCCCCGGGTCCTGTTTCTTAGCCTGTTGGTTTTTCTTGTTATCCTTGTTCTTGTTATCCTTGTTCTTTTTGTCTTTATTCTGTTCTTTATTTTTTTTGTTGCAGTCTTTTTGTTTTTGATTTTTCTTGAGTGCCTCCAGACGCTTTTTTACAAATTCACGGTTAAACGCAGCATCCTGGTCCTGCGGTTTCAGTTTCAAGGCGTTGTCATACGCCTGGATGGAAGCTTCCCAGTGTTTAATGGTCTGCTGAGGCTTTTGTTTTTCACTTTGTTCCCCCTGGCGGTAAAGGGTGTTTCCCATGTTGTAATAGGATTGATTCTGCAGATCCATATCCTGCACGTTGAGAGACTGCTTAAATGACGCCAAAGCCACCGGGTATTGTTTTCCCTTGTAGGCGGCCGCTCCCAGGTTGAATTGCAGTTGAGGGTTTTTCGGAGTTTTCCGGGTTTCGGAGCGGTACCCTTGAACCGCCTGTTCATAATCTCCAGCTTTGTACGCGGCTTCAGCGTTTCCAGGTGACGCATGAACTCCCCGGTATCCCAGAAGGACCATGGCCAGCAGTGCCAGCGCCGCGACGGAAACGGTTCCTGCGGCACGCCCGATTTTCGGAATGCGCCTGTAGGCGGTTTTAATCACGGGAAAGGTTTTCCCGGTTCTTCTGCGGTCTGAAATGGAAAACTCCGCCAACAGCAATATGAGAGCCAGCACAAGGGGCCACTGGAATCTTTCTATGGGGACCTTCTGCATCCTTTCGGCGAGATCCTGCTTCGGTACCAGGCTCAGTTTTTCACGGTATATGGCTTCCAGCCCTTCGGCCTGCTGACCCAGGGGTTCATACCGACCCCCCGTGGTCTCTGCGATTTTTTGAAGCATGGTTTCATCCAGGCGGGATTTTACCGGTGCGCCTTTTTCGTCTTTTACGAAAGCCCCGTTCCCCCCCCCGTTCATGAGTGGAATCAGTTCCCCTGAACGGGTTCCCACCCCAACGGTGTAGATGGTGAGCCCCCTGGTTTTTGCCTGTTCGGCCGCGGAAAAAGCTTCCCCTTCCAGGTCTTCCCCGTCGGTAACCAGGAGCAAAATCTTGTGATTGGCATCGTTTGAAAATGCCGTTTCCGCTTCATAAATGGCGCTGGCCAGGTCCGTTCCCCCCTGGGGAATGATTCCCGTATCCAGCGCTTCAAGGGAGTTCCTGAAAGCGTCATAGTCAAGGGTCAAGGGGCACATGAGAAAGGCGGTGCCGGCAAACGGCACGAGTCCCACCCGGTCCCCCTCCAGTTTGGAAACAAAATCCATGATGCCGAATTTGCTCCGTTCCAGGCGATTGGGTTTCACATCCTCCGCCAGCATGCTTTTGGATGTATCCACCGCCACCAGGATATCGATCCCTTTTCGTTTGACCTCTTTCCATTGAAAGCCTACCTGAGGACGGGCCAGGGCCACAAAGATGGCTGCCACCGCCAGCACCAGGATCACCCGTTTGATCATCCGTTTCCTGGGGGAAACCCCCTGGGTTAGTTTTTCCAGCAGGCGGCTGGACGCGAATTCCCGTAACGCTGCGGTGCTCTTTTTTTGAAAATGGTAGAAACTCATGGCCAGGATTCCGCAGGCCGCTACCCCTGCCAACAACCAGATGGGATGTGCGAATTGCATGGTTCTATTTCCTTTCTATATAGAGGTTCAAGGCAACCGCCGAAAACGGGTCTGGTTCAGTGTCAATTCAATCCCCATGAGCAGAAGCGCGCCCAGGGCTGCCCACAAAAACATCTCGTTTCGATGCTCAAATTTCTTGATTTTTCGGGTGGTGGTTTCAAGCTTGTTGATGTCGCTGTATATACGTTCCAACGAGTCCGTGTCCGTCGCCCGGTAGTACTGCGCGCCGGTCATCCGGGCCACCCGTTTCAATGTTTTTTCATCGATATCCACCTTGGCGCGGACAATTTTTCTGTTGCCGAACTGATCGGTAACGGGCACGGGCACTTCACCGCGAGAACCGGCACCGATGGTGTAGATTTTGATGCCAAGGGTTTCCGCTGCTTCGGCGGCGGTGGCCGGTAAAATTTTGCCCGCATTGTTCATGCCGTCCGTCAGCAGGATGACGATTCTCGATTTGGCACTCTGGTCCCTCAGCCTGTTTACGCTGGTACCCAGGGCCGAACCGATGGCGGTGCCGTCCTCCACCATGCCCGGATGAATGGTCTGAAGACGTCTCTGAAGCCAGTGGTGGTCCAGTGTGAGCGGACTGACCATATAAGGCCGGCCGGCGAAGGCCACCAGACCGATGCGGTCGTTGGGACGTTCTTCAATAAACTGGGCCACCACGTCCTTGACCACTTCCACTCGGTTGGCCGGTTCATTGTTGATGGTAAAATCCAAGGCCTCCATGGAGCCTGAAACATCCACCGCCAGGATAATATCGATGCCGTCGGCGTCCACTTGGGATGTGCCGTGTACCATCTGGGGCTGTGCCAGGGCAACCACCAGGGCGCTGAGGGCCAGGATGCGCAGGGTTCCCAGCCATCTGCCGGCCCTGGATTTCCGGGCGCCTGCGATGGCTCTGGCGGTTTGTGTCGATGAATACCGTATGGCCACTGCTGTTCCCTTCCGTCCCCTCAAAAAGGCCAGGAGTGGAATCAGGACCAGCAGCCACAAGATTTCCGGATGGTCGAAATGAAACATTTATCTACCTCCCGTCGCAGCGACTGGATGGGTGTTGTTGAATCCGGGTTCCCCGCTTCCCTTTGTGACAGTCCATGGAAAACCGCTTTTAAAACGGTCTCTGAAGAACCTTTTCCTGCCGCTGATGCTATTATTAATGGTTTGCTCCGCCGCGGTGACGTCCTTCATGGGTGAAGCATTCTTGTCCGGTTTTTCTTCCTCGGGGCGGGGTCTTGTTTCTTCCACAAACCGCCAGGCGCTCCGGTGCATCTTCTGCATCTGGTCTTTGCTGAAAGTCTGCCTGGCAAATTTTGCCAGATCACAATGGTCCAGGAACTTACGCAGCGGTTCGTGATGCTGGTTCAGTTCACTGGAGGGTTCAGCGGCCACCTGGGCGATAAATTCATGGGTGGTCTTTCGGGTGGCGGTCATTTGGAATCGTTTTTCAATGTAGGTTCGTATGGTTCTTGACACCATTACTGAAAACCTCTCCGCCATTTCGGGGGTCATCAGGGCCTTGGCTTTTTCCAGCTCTTCAAATGCAATCTCAAAGGCCTTTTTTGAATGTAGTACGTGTTTCTTGCGGAGCCATTTCCAAACCGCAAAGGCCAGCAGAAGCAACAATATGCCGCCCAGAATGTAAAAAAGCCAAGTAAGTGGATTCGGAATATGAATGGGACCGCGAATGTCTCGAATATCGCCTTTGGGGCCCGCTGCAATGGGGAGGGGGCACGATGATGGTGAGTTGTTCGAGTTTGCATCCCCGGTTCTTGATGCAATCGCCTTCCCGGACGGGCTTAAAGGCGGTTTTGCGGCCGGGGTCCCCGGCTTTGGCGGAATCGGGGCTGTAACGGCTTTGCCGGAAGCCTGTGGGGGCGTTTCCCCACCCCAGGCAGCTCCTTCGGCCAGGAAAAACAGCGCCAGTATGAAAATAGCGGTCCATATGGCGAATGGTTTCATGGTTTTGGGGGTCATCAGTGGCTTCTCCTTTCTCTGGTTTTGAAAAACTGCCTTAAATCCGCCAGATAGGAACGTTCCGTGGAAAGCTCCAGCATATCCACTCCCACTGAACGGATGGCGCGTCTGAGACTGCTCTGGCGGCTTTCAGCCAGCTCGTTGAATCGGGCCCGAACCTCCGGGCGGGATGTGTCCAGTTCCACCTGTTCTCCCGTTTCAGAGTCCTCGATGGTGATCAGACCGATATCGGGGAGTTCCCGTTCCCGTTGATCGCTGACGGAAACAGCCACCAGGTCATGACGACGGCCAGTAATACGGAGCTTGGGGCGGAGATCTTTCAGGGTGGCGTCAAAATCCCCGGGCAGGCAGAAGTCTGAGATGAGGAACGCCACCGCCCTGCGTTTGATCACCTGGTTGGTAAAATCCATGGCCGCCGCCAGGTTGGTACCGGTCCCCGAGGGTTGAAAGAATAGGATTTCCCGGATGACCCTCAGGATGTGGGAACGGCCCTTGCCCGGTGGAATATACAGCTCCGCATCGTCCGTGAAGAGCACCAGACCGACCTTGTCGTTGTTGCGCATGGCGGAAAATGCCAGGACACTTCCGATTTCGGCCATCATTTCCCGCTTGCTCTGCATGGCCGATCCGAACCCACCGGAAGCGCTCACATCAATGATGAGCATGATGGTCAATTCCCGCTCTTCGGTGAATTTTTTGATATGGGTTCTGCCGGTTCGGGCGGTAACATTCCAGTCAATGGTTCTCACGTCGTCGCCCGGCACATACTCCCGCACTTCATCAAAATCCATGCCCCGGCCCTTGAAGACCGAGTGATAATGGCCTGCCAGGGTATCATCCACCAGCCGGTTGGTCCTGATTTCCACCTGCCTGACCTTTTGAATAATCTCTTTGCTGATGTGGGTATCCATGATGCCTTCCTTTTTTTTCGTGCGTGATCTTCAATTCTGACCATCAAGGAACCGGTATGGTTTCCAGGACTTTATTGACCATGTCCTCGCTGGTGAGCGATTCAGCCTCCGCTTCGTAGGTGATGCTCACACGATGCCTGAGGACATCCATGGCGATTGTTTTCACATCTTCCGGCGTCACATAGCCGCGCCCCTGAAGAAACGCCAGGGATTTACTGGCGGCCTTCAAGCTGATGGTGGCCCGCGGAGAAGCGCCGTTCTGGATGTAGGGCTTCAGGTCCAGGCCGTAGCTTTCCGGATCTCTTGTGGCGTAAACGAGGCTGACAATATAGTCTTTGACCTTGTTATCCATGTAGATGGTGTTGACCACCTGTCTCGATCTCAAGATATCCTCCACCTGAACCACGGGATTAACCTTGATACACGGCGCGGTGGTGTCCACCGCATCGAGGATAATCCGTTCTTCTGAAACCGAAGGGTACGAGATGACCACTTTGAGCATGAACCGGTCCACCTGGGCTTCGGGCAGGGGATAGGTTCCTTCCTGCTCAATGGGATTCTGGGTGGCCATCACCAGAAAAGGATCGGGCAGGTTGTAGGTTTTTTCACCGATGGTGACCTGACGCTCCTGCATGGCCTGCAGCAGGGCGCTCTGGACCTTCGCCGGTGCCCGGTTGATTTCGTCTGCCAGTATCAGATTGGAGAAGACAGGCCCCTGCTTTACCACGAAAGAGACATCTCTGGGATTGTAGATCTCAGTTCCAATGATGTCTGCAGGCAGCATGTCCGGTGTAAACTGGATACGCCGAAATCCGGTCTGGATGGCGGAAGCCAGGGTGTTAAGGGTGAGGGTTTTGGCCAGGCCCGGGACTCCTTCCAGAAGGATATGGCCGTTAGAAAGAATTCCCACCAGCAGACGGTCGATGAGCCTCTTCTGGCCGATGATAACGCGACCGATTTCCTGTTCCAGGGGGCGTACCCAGGCGGATGCCTGCTGCACCGACTCGTTGATGGTTTGAATGCTGGTGAACTGGGGGCTTGTGGACTGGGGACTGGCATTTTCCGGGTTTGAGGGGGATTGAAAATCCTCCACGGAAAACTGCCGGGTCTGTTTTTCTGTTTGAATGCTCATGGTCCCTCCTTGTTTCATTTTGATGTTTAGCCATTAAGTTTTGTCAGCTGAAGTTGCAGACACATTAAACCCCCAGGCTTACAGCATCCTTTCCTGAATATTACCGGTTCGTAATGGTTTGCATTTTTTGAGATGATGGACATAATAGACGGAGTTAATGCTGGCGGGGAATATGTTACGCTTTTCTGCCAAATACGTGGCTGCCTTTTTGGGACGGTCGTCGGGAAGGAGAGGTTTTGGATACAATTGGTGTTGTTTTTATCGTGTGCCTGGCGGCCGGCTATCTCGTCTGGCGGTATGTCAAAAAAGCCAAAACCGGTGGTGGGTGCGAGTGTGAAAACATGGAATGCCCATTGAATGGCAGCGGTTCGGGATCAGTGGAAATTAACAGCGATGGTATGGTTTGTGAGAGCAAAACGTGCAACGATGATCCCTTTCAGGAGCAGCATAAGGGGATGTGATAATTACTCAACTTCTTCAGGAACTTCCGTTTTCCCGGGCCACACGAAGAGTTTATTGACCCGTGCCCAGAACTCTCCGCCGAGGACAAAGAAGCTTGTGATGAACAGTACATCGCCTATTATCAGAAGGTTGATCAAATCGGTGTGACCATATTTTTCCACAAAGCCCAGTGCGAGTGCGATTTCTGTCACGAAATACGGTACAATGGAGGCGACCATCAGCATGGTGATGCCTACCCGGTGACGAAACTTTCCCACCGGTTTAAGGGGCGCATCCCCTTTTTTTCTAAGGATGGAGCCCTTTATTTTGCTTTTAAGGAGCTTGATAAAGGGTTTCCCGAGAAGCGCCACGGACAAGAGGAAAGAAACCTCAGACGAGATCAGAAGGCCTGTGGTAACGGAGACGGCTTCGACGTTTGAAATGGGCAAAAACGGCAGGATCAGAAATGTGAAACCGTATGGCAGAAATGAGTAAACGAAAAGGGCAATGCCCAGATAGTATTTCTTGTCTTTTTTCATTGTTTGTTTCAACCCGGTTCAAAGATTCCATCCGGCATCCTGAACCGGGTTTCCTACATGGCGAATCACCCGTCAATGAGGCTTTGTACGGCTTTTGCCGCCTGCAGGGCATCAGGGGAGTAGTCGTCCGCCCCCGATTCCACGGCGTATTGTTTTGAGATGGGAGCGCCGCCCACCAGCACCTTGACTTTGTCTCTCAGTCCAGCGGTTTTGAGGGCCTCTATGATGAGCGGTATTTCCTGCATGGTGGTGGTGAGCAGGGCCGAAAGGGCCAGAACGTCGGGGGAAGCGGTTTTGACGGTCTCAACAATTTTTTCCGTCGGCACATCCACACCCATGTCCTCCAACTCAAACCCGGCACTTTTGATCATGAGCGCCACCAGGTTTTTGCCGATGTCGTGAACATCGCCCGCCACCGTTGCAATCAACACCTTTCCATTTGACTGGATATCGGTGCTTTCAAGAAGCGACTGTATCTCAGCCACCCCCTGCTTCATGGCTTCCGCTGAAATCATCATTTCAGGCAGAAACGCTTCCCCAGCTTCAAAGAGCCGTCCCACTTCCTGAATTCCGGGGACCAGGGCTTCCAGCAGAATTTCCGATGCTGGCATGCCGCCGTCACGGGCTTTACCCACGGCTTCTACAACACCTGCAATATCTCCACCGATCAATTTTTCCTTAATTTCGTCTTTGATATCCATGTTATCTCTCCCTCCGGTTGTCTATTGAGATCCGGCAAACGGACCGTCTTTGCCTTTGCATCAGCTTTTGTATTTTGCTGCAATATCATCGATCGTTTTTTGAACGGTTTCCGACAGCGGTTCAACGGTATGATTATCCAGGATTCCGGCCAGGTCCTCATGGATCCTTTCAGCCATATCCTTTTTACCGTCTTTTTCCCAGCCATCGACGGAAATGTTTTTAATGTACTTGCCCCGCCACAAATCTTTCCGGGCATGGAGCGCCGTATGGGTCTGGGTGAGATACATGCCGCTCCCCACCTCTTTGATCAGATCAAGAGCAAAGCTGTCGTCATCCACCGGTATGCCTCGCCAGACACGTCGCGCCATGCTTGCCAGTTCGTTGGCATAAACAGTTGCGCTGGGTGAATTCAACAGCCCCGTATCCACAGCGCCGATGGCCAGGAAGGAATCAAAAGAACAGGTGGCCAGTTCACCGAAATCCCATGTGATTTTTGCGACGGCATCCTGGTTGAATTCAGGCGTTATGGCGCCGAATGCGGAGAGCTGACCCACCATGGGGCCAAGTTTCCGGCACACTTCAAGCTTGGCCATATCCGTTAACGCATTTTCAGGAATACCCCTGATGGCCGCGGTGGCAGGATCCATGAAGGACGGGGTGGAGGCCTCCGTGCAGGGAAGGCCTTTTTTCTGCAACTGTGCAAGTACAATGCCCGGGAAGGTGGTTGCAAGGCAAATGGTCAGGGTTCCTGCCATGGTGATGGGGCTCGAAAGGCCCCCGATCCCCATGGTGGCGATGGTGATGGGGATGTTGTTTTCGGCGCACAATTGAATCTGTTCGCTGATGGCAGTGGGATAGCGAAGCAGTTCCGGGTTGATGTGAAGGGTGAAATACGGTTTTTCCTTTAGTATTTCAATGCTCCCGCGAAGTGCTGTTCCCAGTTCGATTAACCCTCGCAGCGCATTTGCATCTTCGCCGGCGCTGAAATGAACCGGTTTTGTGGTATTGGCCATCATTGTGGCGCTATCCGCCACAAAATCGCCCGTGGCGATGGGAATACCGCTGATATCGATGTCCGACAGTGCATCGTTCAGTTTTGTCAGAATGGCGATCCCCTCCTGATCACCCGATTTTTTCTCCCCCGTGTAGGGGTCCACATAATTGGGTGCCCAGCAGGAAGAGATAAAGCAGGTGTTTCCGGAACCGTATTCCACGCATTCGGTCCCTTCCCGGTTCCACCACTGATAACTTTCGGGGCATTGCCCCAGGCACTCTTTCGTAAGGTCGATCGGAAACTTCACCATGCCGTCCGAGCTGATATGGCAACCGGCTTCTGACAACGTATCGTATGTTTGCTCGTGACTGTCAAATTTTATGCCCGTATCTTCGAGGTACCCAAGGGTGACGTCTATGACTTTGTCCACCGCCTGGGGAGACATGATTTCCATCCTGTTCGGGAAAGCCCGCCCACCGGTTTTACTTTCTGAACCCATCATCAACCTCCTTTACCAAAATGTTTGAAATGCCTTTTTGAGGCATAAATTCATGCCAATGTCAGTTCCCTTTGAAAATGCTCGGACCAGCTTGATTGAACCATTTTTTTGATTTCATGGTCGGCTGGCCCCAGCACAATGAGAAAATTCTCTTGTGGTTTATGGTCCAGTTCAGACACGCGCACATCATCGTGAACCGCCTGAACATAAAACTGCCGTCGCCCTTCCGAACAGAACCCTTTAATTCTGTAAACCCGATCAGCCCATTTTTTAAGCCAGACGACCATTTGATCCACCGGAACCGGTCCGAATTTCAAAACAAATTTTTCGATTCCAGGGGTCTGTTTGACCAGGAAGCCCTTCATAGTTCCCCTGTGCCACCGCAGTCCCAGTATCTCTGTAACATCGGGAATACGTGCAAAAGATGTTTGGACGATGGGCGCTTGTTTGTTGAGTTTACGAACGCCCTTTTCGACTTTTTCCACTGCCTCGGGTGTGGACAAGTCGGTCTTGTTAATGAGCAGCAGATCAGCCCCCTGTACCTGTTCGGTAAGAACCGGAACAACGTCTGAGAGTTTGCTGAAGTGCTTTGCATCAACCACACAGATAGAACCGCTGTAATGAAACGTGTTGGGGGACAACTTATGCAGCATGTCTGTCACTTCATGCATGCCGAAAGGATTTGCCAGTCCCGAGCTTTCAACCAGCAGGCAATCGATGCCCATTTCTCTGGTCTTCAAAATAGTGTCAATAAATTTGTCCGAACGGCATACACAGAAAATGGACCCATCGATGATCTGTTCAATAACCATCCCTTCTTTTTCAAGAACAGCTCCGTCCACACCCTCCTGTCCGAATTCATTGACGATGAGCGCAACCCTGTCGTTTTTAAAAACCTTCATCAGGTTTTGCATCAGGGTCGTTTTACCCGCCCCCAGAAAACCGGTGACCAGATAGATGTCAATCAAAGGTTTCCTCCTTCTGGGATCCTAAAGAAGCGTTTCTATCTTTTTGAAAAGTTCTTCGCGACTTGGAATAATAGAACTGTAAGCCAACTCCCCATTGAGGTACATGCTGGGCAGTTTTCCGACCCCCATTTTCTTGCACCTGGCAATCCCCGCTTTTTCCGTGAATTTGTACTCTATGACATCAATGGCATCTCCAAAGTGCTCTTTGGCATCCGTTGCGGCCCCCATCATGTAGGTACAGGCGGCGCAGGATATGGAATCGAGGGTAAACACTTCCACAAAAGGCTTTTTGAGGTTTTCGTAATCGGGCAGCTCGATCTCGATGGGGTCTTCTTCCACCGCTGTATAGTCTTTAATGATTTCCCTGGCCTTTTCCGTGTCGCTGACGGCTTGCTGTATGGCAATGGTGTTTTCAATGGGAAGGTCATAGGGCATGTCACACCCTGGCGCGATGATGAGCTTTTCGTGACCCACTTTATCCAGAAGATCCACGACATATTTCATGTTGTCCTGTTGTGTGCCGTGGAGCATCACGGTGGTCAGTGGAACGTTGCCACCGATGACAATGTCGTATTGCTCCGTGATCTTTTTGGCTGCGGCCATGTCAACATTTTCATCCACTGAAATGGAATCGGGGTTTGTCTGGCACATGGGTTCGATATTGGGGGTGGCATTGCCACATACAAAAAAAGAGGAAAGGGCCCCTTTTTCCCGGATGTGATTATAGACTTCCTTATAAGGTTCCGATAATATTGCGTTAAAATGCTTCGGCGATACCTGTGAAACCAGGGGGCAAACTATTGAAATCACATCCATGCCGGCCTCTATAAAATAATCGGACATGGCTTTGGCAATCTCCTCCGTATACTTCAGCAAATTTTTGCAGTACTCGGGGTCCATGGCCATGTCCATGAAAAAGGACTGTCCCCGCAGATGGGAAGCGAGGGTGAATGGGCCGGTGAGCAATCCGTAAAGGGCCGTATCA
>JAERTK010000129.1 GCA_016844935.1 Desulfobacteraceae bacterium
CCTGCGATATGGGGGGGCTACCCAACGTCATGACGGGTTATCAGCCGGTTGCGGATCCTAACGTGCTTAAAAAGTTTTCCGAGGCGTGGGGGACAACCCTATCAGACAAGCCGGGCATGACCATCACCGATATGGTCCCGGCCATGCTGGAGGGAAAATTGAAGGGTCTGTATATCATCGGCGAAAACCCGAAACTGAGCGATCCGGACTGGAACCACCTGAATCATGCCATGAAAGAGCTGGAGTTCCTGGTGGTCCAGGAGCTTTTCCTATCCGAAACCGCCCAGGTGGCGGATGTGGTCTTTTCCGCCGCATCCGTGGCCGAAAAAGAAGGTACGGTGACCAATACGGAGCGCCGGTGCATGCGAATCCAAAAAGCCATAAATCCCATTGGAAACACATTGCCCGACTGGGAAATCATTGCCAGGCTTTCAACGGCCATGGGTTATGAAATGGATTACGAATCCCCGGAGCAGATATTCAATGAAATGGCGGCTTTGACCCCAAAGAGTTATGAAGGCATGGGCTATGAACGGCTGGGGCTTGACGGACTCCAGTGGCCATGCCCGGATAGGGACCACCCGGGAACCCCATATCTCCACAAAGATCAATTTGCCCGTGGCAAGGGAAAGTTTTTTGCCGTCGACTACAAGGACCCCGCGGAAATGCCGGATGAGGAATACCCGTATTTTTTGACCACCGGACGGATGTTCGCCCATTTCCACACCGGCACCATGACGAGGATCTCCCCCCACCTGGATGTTGAGCAGAAAACGGCTTATGTGGATATTAATCCTGAAGATGCCAAAGGCTTGGCTGTAAAAGACGGTGATATCCTCATTCTTTCGTCTCGGAGAGGTCGCATAGAGGCACCGGCAAGGGTTACAACTTCAGTGGAGCACGGCACCGTTTTCCTGCCCATCCATTTCGGGGAAACCCCCACGAACGTTCTGACCGATGCAGAAGCCTTTGATCCCCTGGCCAAAATTCCGGAATTCAAGGTCAGTGCTGTAAATGTTGAAAAATTCATTGGAAAAGAGGTTGCTGGTGATGCTCCTCCCGCATAGCGGGAGGCCTCAGGGAGCCCCTAAAAGGGGGCAAAAAAACAAGATAACCCTTTTACACGAACTCTGGAGCAAAAGGTTTCACATTGAATTCCAAACGACCGATGAAGAACTGGAACAAAGGATCAAGGAATTGCATCAGAAGCTATTGAGGGCAAGGGCACATTCACTTTGGAACCTGACGAGCATACGCGTAAAACACCGGAGATTGCGAACTTCTGGAAGAAGGCGAAAAAATCATTCGAACTCGTACATCACTATATTGTCCGTTCAACAATAAGATATTGAATCTAGACCATTCATATGGGTGGGTCTAACTGCTATATCTGAAATTATTTTCATAAATAGTTAACCACAATATATGGGGGTCGGGTCCCAGAAAGATAAGGGCTCAGAGATGATCTGGGACATCGAATTCTTTCACACTGAAATTCAATGATCATTATCCTATCCTTGAGAGGTGATCACCGGTGACAAAGAAGATCAGGGAGTAAAAAGCCTTGTATATATTTGAATTGGGGACGTCGAAAGATTATGGGTTGCTTGTCTGGAAACCCCATGGCGAAGAATTGTCCGGACATCAGAAGGGGTGGGGTGTTTCAGGATCAAGTTGTCAGAGGAGGTTGAGAATTTCACCAAGGCAAACCCAAAATTAGAGTTTTATGATCGACAGCCGTCAGCTGCGCTTTTCATATTCCTTCGGATGCTTCAATTTCCCTACTGCAAAAACCAGGAATATGACCAATATTACCGTAAAATACCATGGAAACCATTGGATCGATTCAATAAATACCGTGTTTTCAAGGGCTTGGCCCGCGAGCCGTGGATCTGTCTCGGAAGCGCTTGAGCGAAGCATGCTCAAGAGGATGGAGTAGAACAGGCAGATCAACCCGTAAGCCAGGTTGAAAGACATCCCCTTGAAACTGAGTACGGTGGCCCTTTGGGAAGAATCCGTAATCCGGTTTAAATAGTGGCTCACGAAAAACCCAGTGAAATACATGACGCTGGAAAGAAGGATCATGGGAATGACGCCGTAGACGGGTAGAAACAGTGTGAGCCCCCAGAACCCTGCCAGGGTGACCACCGCCATGACGCCTGTGTTGAATGCGGGAGAATGCTTTTCCGCCAGCTTCAGGGCGAGCCGCGGGATCACAAGACCCAGGAGGGCCAGCCCGGAACCGATCAAACCGAACAGGGATTCGGGAAGGTCGATGAGCCGGTAATACTGGCTGTTGAGGGTGATCATCATGCGGATGATATGGTCAAATACCATGCCTGCGGCGATAATGAGCAGGGCAAAAGGGGTTTTCAATATCCATTTACCGGCTTCAATGGTCACTTTCATGGCTTTGACGAGGGAGTCTCCGCCTTTTTGTCCCACCGCCTTATTCCCGTTGTGCTCAGGTTCGATTCTTTTCATGGCGAGGGTAATGAACAGTGTCAGGATCGCTGTGGCAAACGTCAGATAGAGGGGAAATCGCAGGGTTGTGTTTTGGTTCAGCGTGATGTTCATGCCGAACCAGTCAGCTACGTGCCCCAATAGTCCGGGGTCATACACGGCGGCTCCCAGGCTCATGGCCACAACGAAGCCAACGGAACGAAACCCCATCTGCCGGACCAGGACCTTCCCCCAGTCATCGGGGGCACCTTCCTTTTTGAGTGAGTCGTATGCCAGCGCTTCGTCGGCGCCGCTGGCGGCTGCCTCGGCGCTTCCGCTCAACACCCGGTTGGCCAGAAAGAGATAGAAGATCAGCCGGGGGTTCCCCATGGGGGCAAAACAGAGAAGCCCCATCTCCAGGACCATGCACACGCCCGCAAAAACCAGCAGGTTTTTTCTGCCGATGGTGTCCGCCAGGGCGCCTGAAGGGATTTCCAGGAGGACGATGGTCAGTGCCCACACCAGATTGAGCAGCGCAAACTGTTCCAGGGTCAGACCAAAGTCCAGAAAAAGGATGGCGAAAATGGGATAGTAAAACCGGGAATTAAAAAAAACCCGGAAAGCGATGAAAAGCCGGATGTTCCGTATTTTAAAGGTGGCAGTTTTACCGGTCACGGACAGCACACATGTCTTTCTTTCATTGCCCCCGGCTGACGGGAGGGCGCCATTTTGTTTACCTCAAACTGCCAGGTATTCGCGGCTCCGGCCCACCTTCTAAACTCCTAGAAACGAGGCGACCAAGAAACAGTGCAAAAGGCTCGATATCCTGTTTAACACTCGCGCTTTCCAACGCAGCCATATATGGGTCCCGCTTTTCGAGTGGAATGATGGTCCAAGGATAGCCGCCTGCGGCAAGCATTATGTTCATAAGAAATCGTCCCATACGGCCATTACCATCCATGTATGGATGGATGTATACGAACAGGAAGTGCCCTAAAACAACACGTACCGATGGTTCCGGCTCCTCTCTCAGTAAATCAAAGAATGCCGATATAAAATTTTGTACCGCTTCATGGCGCGGCGGCACATGCATTGAGCGACGGATATATACCGGATTGCTACGGTAGCCGGCCAGCTCCGTCGGTTGCAAGAGGCCTGCAGTTACGCTCGGCCCAAACATTTCACGATACCAGTCACCGTGATCATCCCCGGCGACGGTTCCGGGATTATGACCTTTCAGCACTTTTCGTACGCTATTACGAACCGCCTGATAAGCCTGCCAGTATCCGCGTGCTGCCAAAACATTGCGATGTTTGCCTTCATCCTCGTTTTCATCAGAATTCCATTCTCCCCTGCGAAACCGTTCGATGAGTTCAGGGCTGACCCGATAACCTTCAATGGACAATGAGTGATATGCGTCGGTTACGTAAATGTCATCGGTTGCTTTGAGATAGGTAGCGATATGGGAAGGTGGACCGGGAGGGGCGGGAAATTGTTTGAGGATAGGTTCCCGCATTTGTTGCCACATCAGACGAACGCGGTTTACGTGCAGCGACTGTTCGCGTGCCGGCAGGATCAGATCCAGCGTGTTCTTGAATGGATCTTTTTCACGAATGTCATAGCCTGCGGCTCGCATTGTTTTGACAATATCGTCGGCAATACGGTTACGATGGATATTTCGGAAGGCGCCTGTGAGACGGGCGGCAACCGTGGTACGTCCGCCTTCGAGGAGTAATCCGAGCAGTTCAGAGGCATTCGGTACCATGGACAGTGCCGCGCGTGCGTCTGTTGGGTTCTGTCGAAAGAATCCGGCACCGCAGCTTATAAGACCCGCAGGTACAGAGAACAGGCGCATGCCGCCTTTCTCTGCAACTTGCCCAGCTTTGGGCAGGGCGGCACGCATGTCCAATAACGACGTGCCATGCGGTAACAATGTAATCTTGTTTCGGGCTTTCGGTGAGCGCGCAAGCAATTGACGTGGAACGGTCATGTTTCCCACATGCAACAATAGTGACTGCTCGGGAGAGAGACTCCAATTCGTTTTGAAACGTCCCTGCAAGTAGGCTGCACAGAAATCCCAGAACGATGCGTACCACAGGGTGCTGTCTCCCCTGGCCTCGTCGGGGCGGGCAGGGATGTACCAGCCCTTCATGACCGCCTGCAAGAAGCCATTTTTCACAAGGCGTTCCCGGTCCGTGCGGTTTAAATACCTTGAACGCACGGCGACAACACCGCGCTCTTGCAGTGCTTTCAGGGCTTCAAGGGATTCAGCCAGTTTTTCACGTGGACTCGCCATGGTGCCGTTCTTTCTTTAGCTTATTTTGAATTGCCAATTTTAGCTTTTTAGGTTGTACCACCATTAGCTTATTTTGTCGAATGTTTGATGTGAACAGGGAACCATGGGTGTGTAGACAATAAGATCAATGGTTTTTGATAACCTTGATCTGTTTCGGGCTTCTGAGAACGATCTCCGGTCTGTCTTTATACATCTTGATTTTTCCCCTCACCCGAACGGTTTTGTTGAGATAGTATTTTTCCGGTTGGGATGGGAATTTCCGCAGGTCGTTTTCAAAAATGGTGAGGCTCATGTACCGGGTGAAGTTTCTGTGGAAATTCAGGAAGCAGGCTTTACCGGAGTTGTAACTGCGAACAATTGTTCCTTCTAACGTTACGTGTCTTCCAACGAATTTTCCGGCCGATTCCCACGGAATTCTTCGGCCACCCTGTTTACCAATCGACTCTGATTCTAGGAATGCCTCGGCGATTTCCCGATGGTGGGCCTCCTGAATCAGCTCTTTTGAAACGGGATGGTAGCCGTTGATTGACAATGTCACATCCAGGAGTTCCGGTTCTAAATTCTCAATCCAACCGGATAATTCCTGTATCTGAATGTTCAGTTCCGCCACGGATATTCTCGGTTTGACGTGGTTTTTGTAAATGATGCCCCATTTTTTGTGGGCCATGCCCATGACCCATACCGTGTTCGCAGCCCATTCGGAGGTTGTTTTCCTTTTATATCCGGACCGCGACAGCTTTTTCCTGAGGTCCCCCGGTGCCAGTTCGTGGGCAGTCTGATACAACTGCACAAGGTTCTGACTGATTTCGTCCTTGTGAAAATCGCTCGAAGACCAGGCCCCGATCCAGAGCCTGTATCTGCCGGCGGATGTTTTTCCCACCTGGATGAGAAGGTGTCCCTGCCCGAGTATCCACAGAACTTCCTTCATCCCTCCGTCCTTCCAGAGGCCCAGCCCTTTCTGTTGGGCTTTCTGTTCCCACTTAAGGAACCGCGCCCTCTTTTTTGCATCAAATGGATATTTGGTATAGACGGTTGCAAAACCATTTAACAGGAGCTGTTTCTGCAGAAAGGTGCCATCCTTAAGGTAGAGGTATGCCAATATGCGGCCATAGTTGCCGCGCTTGTCCTTATCAAAATCATCATATTCCAGGCGGATGTTTTTCCTCAGACAGAGCCCTTTGGTAAAGGCGCTTGCTTCTTTCGACATGTACTGAGCCGGGAGTAGGGGATGATTCTTTTCCGGGGTATCCACGCCGATGAACCGAACCGTCCCCAGTTCTTCCAGGGTGATGGTGTCCCCGTCGGCCACAGAGATGCATTTGTGGTAGAGGCGGTCGAGATGGAGACTTCTCAGCAGTTCATTTGTAATGGGGTACGGGCGGTCATGGGATGAAGCACCGTGGGCTGGGGCTATTAACGCGAGCGCCAGGAGGAGAAGCAGATGGAGGAAAAACCGTTCTGACAGAGCTTTGATCATTTCTTATATTTTCCCATAACCGGCATTTTCACAACCCCCGGAGTTTTCGTAACGGCCCGTGAGGGAAGGGGAGGAGAGGTCGCTTTTCCCATGTCGTTTCCGGGCCAATGCAATGCTGCTGGTGGCGTAGCAGTAGACACAACCGAACAGGCAGGTGTCGTACATGCCCATATCCCGGCTGGCCACACAACCGCATTGGGTTCTCTGGGACGGATCTTTCCGCCGGGTGACATCAAGATCGAAGACTTTTCGGATTAAATCGTCATCAATACATTTTCCGGGCGGAATTCCATATAAAGAGAGGTCCGGTTTTTCGGCGCAGGATTGGATTGACATGTGGTTGTCCCGGGCAAAAAGGGAGAGGCTTTTCAGGAGATCATTGAGATTTTCAGTTGATGGTTCAATGATTTGAATCCCTTGTTTTTCCAGGATCCGGATCCTTTTCTTTGTCTTCCGGTACATATCCACAATGCTGATGATGGAACGGGTGGTGTATCCTTTCAGTTCTTCTGAAATGCGGTGGTAGGTTTCTTTATGAAAACCCTCATCGGTAAGGGTACTGAAAACTATGGGGTCGTATCGCCAGACCACCTTTTCCATGCCCATACGTTGGGACAGGTTTCGAAAGGTGTTCAGGGATCTATTATGGGAAGGTCTTTTAGGGTCCAGGGCTCTCGGATTTTTCATCAGGGTGTAAAGGAAATAATACCGGTATCCCCGATCATCAAGCTCACGAAGAAAGGGTAGGAACGGGGCAGGGTAACGTGTCCAGAAGACAATGACATCCACATCACCCGGTTTGAGCGAGATGCGCGATACCTGCTTTGGGTTGAAGGGGTTGGGGACCGTGCAGTAGCCTTCTCTGATCCGGTTCATGAACCATGTAGCGTAAAACGCCGGAATATCAGTCCTTCTGCTGGCGCTGACGATCATTAATCATTCCTGCGAGCAGGCATCGTTGGAATGGATGGCATTGGCGCATGACCCGTTTGGTCTACATATCGCGAATAATCTTCAGCATGTCAGCCGTGGAGATGATACCGATGGGTTTCTTTTCGCGGGTGACAAACACGCGGTGTATGCGGTTTTTGACCATGGTATCCGCAACCTGCTGCACGGTGTCTTTTTCACCGACTTCCAGAATGGCGGAAGTCATGATGTCTTTCACGGTCACCAGGGATTCATCTCCTAAATGGAGTGAATCAAGGTCTTGGTGTGAAAAACGGTTTCCGACCGTGTGAAAATAGAAATCATGCCGATTGTTGAACTGTGTGCCCTTTTCCAGCAGGGTTTCATGGCGAATGATGTCGGTAATTGAAACGACGCCGATCAATTTCCCGTTCCTGGATACAACCGGTGCGCCCGATATGGAATTCTGAACCAGGAATTCAGCCAGTCCCTGGATCGAAAGTTCGGCGTTTACGGTTAGAACTTCTCGGTTCATGATGTCTTTAGCCGTCAGTTTTTCCATCGCTTGACCTCCCGGTTATTGTCATGGTTATTAAGGTCGAAACGTGAAATTCCATGAAACGCTGAAACTGAAACAAAGTCAACAAAAATTCTTCTGAAATTTTTTGGCTCATCGCGGATTAGCGTGAAAACCGCTCCTTTATCAACCATTTCGGATTGGACGAATTCCGGGGAAAATATATTATTTACTGACTCAGGCGAAAGATAAGGCCCATGCTTTTTATATGGCGGGAATTGCGAGAGTGGCGCCGGAATTACGGGATTGGTAAAAACAAAACGAACAGTGAAGTTTTTTTTGTCAAAGGATGTCGCCCGGTTCATACTGAGCGTCTTTGGCATAACGTTCAAGCAGGGGGGATGCTTTTGCTGCGACTTGCTCAATCTGTTGACCCGCGTTTCCAACAAAGTGTTTTTTGTCTTCAAGGATGCCGTTTATCCGGGCTTCCGTGATGCCGGCGGCTTTGAATACCGGGTCGTTGGCGAGTTTTTCGGACAGCTGGGGCGCTGCCCCCTTCTGTCGCATGGCCATGGCCTCGGCCACGGCATGGTGCTTGATGGCGTCATGGGCTGTTTCCCGTCCGACCCCCGCCTTCACAGCCGTCATGAGGATTTCGGTGCTGGCCAGAAACGGGAGATAGCGATCCACCTCTTTGTCAATGATCACCGGATAGGTGCCCATGTTTTTAAGGACCGTGAGGGTGGTTTCGCATAAGCCGTCCGAGGCATACAGAGCATCCGGCACGATAATCCTTCGTACCACCGAACAGGACACATCCCCTTCCTCCCACTGGTCACCGGCCAGTCGGGAGGCGCCGTCGGCATACATCTTGACCAGGGTGGAAAACCCGCAGATCCGCTCGGCGCTTCGGGTATTCATTTTGTGGGGCATGGCGCTGCTTCCCACTTGTCCTTCCTTAAAGCCTTCGGTTACCAGTTCGTAGCCGCTCATGAGGCGCATGCCTTTGGCGAAATTCTCACAGGCGCTTCCCATGAGTGCCAACTGGGTGAGGAGCGCATAATCAAGGGACCTGGGGTAGACCTGACCCGTTGAATGCAGGACCCGTTCAAAACCAAGGCTTTCGGCAACCATTTTTTCCAACACAAGGACTTTATCGGGGTCTCCGAAAAGGGTGAGCATATCAAACTGGGTGCCCACCGGACCTTTGATGCCCCGGAGGGGATAAGCGTTCAGGAAACTTTCAAAATTGAGAATGTGGGTCAGCAGTTCTTCGGCCCACATGGAAAACCGCCGTCCCAGGAGGGTGGGTTGAGCGGGCTGGTGATGGGTTCGGGCTGTCAGAACAATCCCTTGGTATTCCAGGGCGCGATCCAGCATATGCCTGAGCACAGACACATAACGGCCCAGGATGATCCGGGAGGCCTTCTTGAACTGCATCTGCTCCACATTGTCCGTGAGGTCGCGGCTGGTCATGCCCTTGTGAATGTGTTCATCTTTTCCGGAAGCCTTGACAAACCCTTCAATTTTGGCCTTGACGTCGTGTTTGGTTTCAATCTCCCGCTGTTTCATGAAGTCCAGGTCAATGTGGTCTCTGGCGGCTTCATAGCCTTCGATTACGTCGGCGGGAATGGTGATCCCGAGTTCTTTCTGGGCCCTCATTACCGCAATCCAGAGGTCCCGTTCCGCCAGGATTCTTCCCGTCTCAGAAAAGATACCATTGATTTCGGGGCCCGCATATCGTTGGGATAATACATTGATGTTTGACATATTTTGTCCTTTGTTCAGCTGAAAACGCCCATATATTAAAAAAAACCATTTTTACATGAAAATGATGCGAGGGGAAAGCTAAAAAAATAGGTAAATATGGATCTGTCCTGAAAATTGAATTTCCTTCTTGACTATGTCCGTTTGCCTGCTCTATCTTCCACCTGAAATCGGTGATACCTTAAACAACTTCCAGCAACAGTTAAGCATCATGATATCATTTCCAAAGATTGATCCCAGTATTATCGAATTGGGGCCGTTTAAGCTCAGGTGGTATGGGCTCATGTACGTCCTGGGGTTTCTGGCGGCATATTTTCTGATTAGTGTGCAGAAGGGCGCCCGCCGGCTGGGGCTTCAGGGAAAATTGTTGCAGGACTTGATTTTCTATATGGCGTTGGGACTGGTGGTGGGGGCGCGTCTGGGGTATGTCCTTTTTTACCAGTTTGCGAATCTGGGGTACTACCTGCAGCACCCCATCGAGATTATTGCCGTCTGGCACGGCGGCATGAGTTTCCATGGCGGCTTCATCGGTGTGGTTCTGGCGAGCATCCTGTTTTGTCGCGTGCACAAACTGCCCTTTCTGCAATTGGCGGACGTGGTCATCGTGACGGCGCCGGTGGGCCTTTTTTTCGGTCGGATGGGAAATTTCATCAACGGCGAGCTGTACGGCCGAGCCACGTCGGCCCCCTGGGCCATGATTTTCCCTTCAAGCCCCGGAGTGCCGCGGCACCCGTCCCAGCTGTATGAGGCGGGTCTTGAAGGCGTGGTGCTGTTTGTTGTTTTGTGGATGCTCAAAGATCGTATTAAACGCCCCGGCGCCCTGGTGGCCATGTTTCTTGCGGGATATGGCGCCATGCGTTTTGTGGTGGAATTTTTCAGGGAGCCGGACGCTCACATCGGGCTGTTCATGGGGTTGTTGTCCATGGGGCAGTTCCTCTGCCTGGCCATGATCCTGGCTGCGGGTTTACTTTGGGTCCTGTTGCCGCGTGAGGGGATAGGATCTGGATATTCGACATAAGCCCGAGCAGCAAACAAGCAAGTCTCACTGCAAGGTGCGCATAAGGGCACAGAAGCTGTCTGGATTGATTTTTTCATCAGGGTAAGAGGGGGGGTATAGCTTGAATGAAATTATGGAAGTTGTGGGTGGCTGATATTTTTTCAAAAATCGCAAAAAGCAATCCGAAAACCCCCGCAATCAGTGCGGGCTAACAAATAACCAGGGGGAAATCATCAAATAAGGTGGAATGGAACAGGGCAGGACAAATATTAATCTATTCGAATTATGAAAAATCAATCAATATATTTTTCTGGAAAGGATGATAATACGCTGGGATCATTGAGGTGTCTTTAAGCGCCTGAGGCGAAAGTGGGGGGATAGGGATTTTCAATTACCGGGGTTTCTTGATCAGGATGTAAAGCTCCCCTTCATGCTTTAAATGCCCCGCCGCTGTTTCTGCATAAGGGCCATTTCCCCAGAAAATATCGGCCCTGCCGGGGCCCTTTATGGCGCCGCCGGTATCTTGATTGACAGCAAACCGGGAAAACCGGTTCCACTCCCTGATTTCACCCTTGGGACCGAGGGTCGGTTTCCGGCACGAAATAAAGGCCAGCGCCCCTTTGGGAAACCTTTTTGAATCCAGCGCCAGGGATCTTCCCGGGGTCAGTGGAACGCCGATATTGCCGACAGGTCCGGTTGCAAGAGGCCTGAAAAATATATACGATGGGTTATGGTTCAGGATCTCCTGGACTTCTTCAGGGTGTTCCGAGAGATACCGCCTGATGGCCTGCATGGACATTTCTTCTTTTGTGAGGAGCTCTTTATCCAGCATGTAGCGGCCGATGCTGCGATAGCGATGGCCATTTTTGGTGCTGTATCCCACATTAAGGGCCCCGCCATTCTTCAGGCGAAGTCGGCCCGACCCTTGGATGTGAAGAAAGGCCACGTCCACGGGACTTTTCAGCCACGCCAGTTCAAGATTTTTCCCTTTAATGGCCCCTTCTTCGATCTCTTTTCGGGAATAGTAGGGCAAAAACTTCTTCCCTTCAATCCTGCCAGTGATTTTCCGACCCTTAAGGTCTTTCTTAAAGAGGGAGAGGTCTGCTGTTATCAGGTTTTCAGGCCTCTTGTAGAGAGGATATTTGAAGGTTTCATCGGGTGTCATGCTGGCATCATAGAGGGGCTCAAAATATCCGGTGAAGAGGACCTGTTCATCCCCATTGTGTCCGGTGGCACGGTAAACCAGGAAGTTTTCTTTGATGGCTTTTTGAAGGCGGGCAGGGTCTGGATTTTCCTTGATGAGATTCAAAAACGCCTCCTGGCTTTCCTTCACCTGGCGACAGGTAAACGTGTGAGGGCCATAATGGAAGAGACGCTCAGGGTCCAGTCTGTTTAAATAGCCCTGGTTGTTTACAAGGGCGGATACCAGTGATTCCCAATCCATGTCATCGGTGAATGTGGGGTAGAAATAATTTACCGGTTCCAGTGTCTCTTCAAATATTTGGGTATCTTTCTTGATTGCCGGGTGGCAGGCAAAAAAGGTCAGGAGAATCATCAGCGCGAAAAATTTGAGATAAAATGGGTTTTGGTTGTGCATACTGGCCTCGACGGGGTGGCGTTACCCTTTTCATATTACAAACGGTTGCTTTTTTCAAGGAGGTACCCTTTACACTGGATATTCGACATAAGCTCGGGCGCAAATAGCAAGTCCCATTTTGAAGTGTGTCATAGGTACCCAGAAGCTTTTTGGATCGTTTTTCGCAGTAGGTTGAAGGGGTAATAGGCTTGGACTTAACGATCACCGATCTCA